>NZ_JACSJK010000002.1:0-300000 GCF_018617035.1 Exiguobacterium sp. s140 | reverse complement strand
GGGTCCAGCCACCGAAAATCGGTGACCGGACCCCTCTTTTTATCAAAAATTTTTAAAACCGGTTAGTTATGTCCCCGCCTCTTTCATTTACACAGTAAATCGATTCGTCATCTCTCGCATCTCATCCGCCATATTCGATAATTCTTGAGCGGCTGCCGTAATTTCTTCCATTGATGCCATCTGTTCTTCAGTAGCTGCTGATGTGTTCTCCGTTTCTGTAGCAGTCGATTCAGTAATTCCTTGAATCTCATTCACGGAGTTCAACACTTCTGTCGCTCCCGCCGCCATTTCTTGTACAGCACTGGACACTTTTTCTATTTGTTGCCCGACTTCTTCAATGGCTACTTTAATTTCATCAAACGCAACACCTGTCTGCCGCACGTTCGTCACACTCTGTCCCATATCACCTTCTACGACATGCATCGTCTCTACGGCATGCTTTGTTTCTGTCTGTGTATGATGAATTAAAGAGGAAATTTGTTTGGTCGCATCGGCTGATTCTTCTGCCAGTTTTCGTACTTCTGCAGCAACGACTGCAAACCCACGTCCCTGATCTCCTGCACGCGCTGCCTCGATTGCTGCATTTAATGCAAGTAAGTTCGTTTGCTCTGCAATTCCTGAAATGGTCCCACTGATTGTACCAATCTCTTGAGAACGAGTATTAAGCTGCTCAATGACTTGTTGCAACGTCTTCACTTTTTCATTCATCGCTTCAAGCTGATGTTCAAGCGTTACGATTAGCTCATTCCCTGATTGTACTTTGTCCAATGCCCCTTCCGATAATACAGTCATCTGTTGAGCACGATCAGAGACTTGGTGAATGCCATTCGTCAAGTCTGAAAGGGTACCATTTGAAGACTTTACCCGTTTCAACTGATGGAGTGAACCTGAAGCGATTTCTTCCATCGTCACGGCTACCATCTCTGTCGCTTTTGTCGTTTCTTCTACGTTATTTTTCAAATCGTCCGATGAAGTTGCAACACGCCCAGAAGTCGAAGTCACTCCACCAATCAACTCTCGTAAACTTTCTTTCATCTGATTGAATGACTGTGCGAGCGCCCCGATTTCATCGCGTGATGTGTATGTGCTATTGACTGTCAAATCCCCTTCACCGGCACGACTCATCAATACGTTCAATTCTTTCACCGGACCAACCACAAGGCGCGTGATGTAGACGCCTAATCCAATTGAAAGCGCAGCTCCCAAAATGACAAGACCCCAAAAGATAAACACAGCACCCTCTCGATCCGACCGCATCGTATCACTGGCCGTTTCCGCATCCACATTCAACTGATCCATAACTTCTTTCGCTGTCTCAACAAGCGCAAGTCGAATTGGACGTAATTCTGTTCCATATTGTCGGTAAGCAGATTCGTTTTCATTTCGTAATGCAGGTTGCAATACGACGTCTATGCTTTCCAAATATGCGTTCGTCTCTTCATTCAGCTTTTCGATTCGACTCATTAATTCAGGATCTTCTGTCGAAATCGAATCAGTGAACTACTCGCCACTTATTTGCTTCGCAAATTGAAGTGGGAGCTTCTTGGGAAGACCGCACTTTTACTAGCCACGATTGTTTACCAAGCTCACCGGGCAGTCCCTGCCCTGAATGGTTGTCAGTCAGCCAACATCAATAGGTTGAGGCTCGCGTTGATGTCACGGTCATGATGCGCGCCACAGGCACACGTCCATTCACGGACATCTAATTTTTTCTTCTCGCCTTTTTCGCCGCAAGAGGAACAGATTTGCGTCGATGCGTACCATTGGTCGGCCTTGATGAGCGTCCGTCCGTAGAAGTTTGATTTGTATTCAAGCTGGCGGACGAACTCGTACCAACTGACGTCGGCAATCGATTTGGCGACCTTGTGGTTCTTCATCATGTTCTTCGATTTCAATGTCTCCACGACGATGACTTGGTTCTCGTCAACGGTTCGTTTTGACAATTTGTGAAGGAAGTCTTTGCGTTGGTTTGCGATTTTCTCGTGTTTCTTGGCCAAAAGTAATTTGGCTTTTTCACGATTCTTGCTCCCGATCTTCTTACGAGACAGAGCGCGTTGCGCCTTCTTGACCTTCTCTTCGGACTTGCGAAGAAAGCGAGGGTTGTCGATCTTCTCAGAAACCATGTCATCATTTGTCATGATGGCGAAGTGTTCTAACCCGAGATCGATGCCGATCTTGTTCTTAGCCGGAATCCATTGCTCGTCATCCTGATTGACAAGGATGGAAACGAAGAACTTGCCTGTCTTCGTCATCGAGATTGTCGCGGACTTGATGATCCCCTCGAAAGAACGATGTTGTTCGAACTTCACGAAGCCGATTTTAGGAAGTCTCACCTTGCCGTTCTCGATGCGGATCGTACCGTGCTGGTTGTTCGTCGTGTAGGAGGCGCGCGACCGTCGTCTCGATTTGAAGGTCGGGAAGCCGGCCGTTCCGGCGAAGAACTTCGCGAACGCGGTGTCGAGGTTCAACTTCGCGTTCGCGAGCGCGAGGCTGTCCGCCTCGGCGAGGAACGGGAACAGGGGCTTGTAGGATGCGGGTGTCGCCGGTTTCCGTCTCGTCACGATCCCCGCTTTCGCCTCATCGCGGATGGCGATGCGGTCCTCGAGCAGCTTGTTGTAGATGAACCGGGCGCAGCCGATCGTCTTGATGAGGAACTCGGCCTGTGCAGGCGTCGGGTGGAGCCTATATTTGTAGCCTTTCAGCATGTCCGTCCCTCCTCCCTCCAGCAGATCGTGATATGTCCTCCTCATCCGATACCCACGGAGGGGGAGGGAGAATCTGACGGAATCACGAACTTTTGTTCGTAACATCTGTCATAGGGAGAGAAAACTGTTGGACCGGGCGATTCATCTCCCACCTACGCCGGGCTTCGCCCCGAGACGCTTAGAGGAGGGAGAATTCTCGCCTGATTTAGTTAAATTTTTCATCATTTTCCCTCCCATTCTATTTATCGTGTCGAATTTATGAAAAATGAAGCAATGTTTAGAAAGCCTTGACCTAAGTTTCGATTCAGATAGCTGCCTCTTTGCTCCATCTCGTTACACCTTTTGTAAGCCGGCTCGCATTTATGTTGCATGGAGATGCAGTATACTAACATCAGATACATTCGGTTACGAAAGGAGCGGACAACTTGCCACGACCACTCAAACTCACACTCTTTCTTCTAATGTTTGGATCTTTATTCTATATCACCCATTTCCACTATGAGTTGCGTCCGTCTGACATCCGGGACATCGTCTTGTCATTCGGATTTTGGGGACCACTCTTCTTTATTTTCCTTTATGCCATCGGTCCGGTCGCATTTTTACCGACATCCGTCCTTTCACTCGGATCCGGACTCGCGTTCGGCGTATGGCCAGGTGTCCTCTATATCATTATCGGTGCAACTGCTGCTGCGACGACCGGTTATGTGATGGGGCGTTTTTTCGGACGCTCAGTCATCAACGTCGACCGCTATCCATGGTCAGAGAAACTGTTCACGCAAATGGAGCGTCGTGGCTTTTTATATGTATTTGTCCTCCGGCTCATCCCGCTCGTCAGTTTTGACTTACTTAGTTATGCCGGTGGAATCTCACGTGTTCGCTTCCGCGCCTTCGTACCGGCGACCGTACTCGGCATGATCCCAGGTACGTTCGCCTACAGCTTCCTCGGGGCGAGCCTCGCCTCAGGCAGTGTCACCACGATTTTCATTGCCGCGCTCGTCTTCTTCGGGTTGATTGTCGTGACGTATATCTTCCGAGAACCGGTGAAAAAGTGGTTAGGCTTAGATTGAAAAATCGATTTTCCTATCTCACTAAAAGACATTTGAACACGCAATCCCTGTTCTTGTAAATTATATGTGGGAATAATATCCACATATACTATTTGAAGGGGAATCATCACGTGTTTAAAAAAGTTACCGCCTGTCTTCTAGTTATTTTCATGTTATGTAATTCGTCTGTTTCAATTTCAGCAAAAGAAGTCCATTCTCGATATAATAAAGGAGAAATGGTCTATCTAACCTTCGATGATGGACCAAACCAATACACACCGAAATTGCTCGATGTCTTAAAACGATATGATGTGACGGCAACGTTTTTCATTTTGGGCAAGAAAATCAAAGGAAATGAAGCCATTCTCCAACGAATCGTGGACGAGGGTCATACAATCGGATTACATAGTATGACTCACGATAAGAAAACATTTTATCGTTCCCCTCAAACCGCAGTAAATGAGATGAAACAAGTTCAACAATTGATTTTTGATATCACCGGCGTAAAGTCAACGACCATTCGCGTCCCTTATGGAAGTGTGCCTCATATGACCAAAGCACATCGTCAAGCGATGGAAAAGGCCGGTTTTGACATGTGGGACTGGAACGTTGATACGCTCGATTGGAAATATAAAAAGGATCAAAAAACGATGCGCTATCAAACGATCAAACAAGTACGTGCTCATCGCGCTTACTATCAAGCATCTATCGTCTTGATGCATGATCACGCCACTTCTCCAGAATCACTCTCTTATATGCTCAGACATTTGACACGTGAGAAGTTTCTCTTATTGACGACGGATCAAGCAAAAAAACCGTATCATTTCTATAACAAGTGGTACGGCACATCACATTGATTACCTCAATCGGAGCCCTGTGCTCCTTTTTTTGTTCCAAATGTGCAATCTATATTAACTTCCGTCAACTTCATCCGATATGTATAGAGCTACAACAAATGAACACGAGAATGTGAGGAAAGAATGATGAGTTTGATTAAAAGAAATCAGTTGATGTTGTTGACGACGTTATTGATTGTGATGACGTCGGTTGTTGTCCATTTGCTACATCGTTTCACGGAATTTGCCTATGCGTATACGATTCTGCGAAACGGTGCGGACGGTTACGTGTACTCCGGAGTAACATGGGTCTTGTTCGCCCTTCCAATCATCTTCTTTGGAATGATGATCGTCACCGCTAAGCGAGAATCCGTAGCATTTCCTTATTGGATGATGCTGACACTCACCTTCGCAAGCATCTCGACCGTTGCTGGAGGACAAGGACTTGTTGAATATCACTTCTCCATTTTTGTCGTCTTGGCGATTTTGTCGTTTATGCGTCGCATCGACTTGATTTTGTATAGTGCCGGAATCTTTGCTGTGCAACATCTAGTCGGATACTTTTTAATCCCTGAGATGATTTGTGGGACGAGCGACTATCCGTTCAGTTTACTACTCGTCCATGCCGTGTACTTGATTCTTCTCAGCGTCGTGCTTGTCGCGCAAATCCACCTCCGTAACAAAGAGACGCAACATGCCGAGACACAGGAACAAGAAACGCGACAGTTGTTACAACAAGCGATTCATGATGTCAGCGCCCTCGTTCAATCTTTGAACAGTCACGCCGAAGAACTTGAATCCGCTGCTAACCAGTCTCTTGAATCTGGTGAGCAAATCGCTGTCACGGTCGACCCGATTGTCGCGCATGCTTCATCCCAACAAGCCTCCATGGTGCAAGGGGCAGATGAAATTCACTCAATCCGTTCTTTGACGGCGCTCATTCAAAAACGAATGGCCCAGACGGCCGCAGCGTCCTCGCGTATCGCCAAAGATGCCCTTGCCGGGAACAAAGACATGCGACTGATGGAAGCAAAAGTACAAGAAATCATCACCGAGTCGGAACAGCTCGACCGGATTGTCGCGACAATGTCGAATCGTTCACATGAAATCCAAGGAATCTTGCAACAAGTCGGTTCGATCAGTGAACAGACGAACATGCTCGCCTTGAATGCATCTATTGAAGCGGCTCGTGCCGGTGAGGCTGGACGAGGATTCGCCGTTGTCGCCTCCGAAGTCGGGAAACTCGCTGTCCAATCGCGTGAATATGCATCCGAGATGACCCGAGTCCTCGGTGGATTGATGGAAGATACGACCGTCGTATCCAAATCAGCGCATCTTTTCAAACAAGCGACCGAAAACTGTCAAACGGTCACGAACGATGTGACGGCTGTCTTTGGCCGTCTTACAGAAGATGTATCAGAAATCGATGAACAAATCGCTTCGATTCAAGAGACACGCCAGCGGGTCACGACACAGATGGAAGCACTCGAAACACGACTTGAATCGACGAAATATGCGGCGAATGAACTTCAACAACAGATTCACCATGTTGCCGCAGCAACGGAAGAGCAAGTCGCTATTCAAAAAGAACTCAGCTCGATGTCGGACCGACTCGCTCTAACCGCGAATTCGCTTGAAGACGTGACGACTCAACTCGAGGATCACGCCACTCGCGCCTAACACAAATGCCCCCGACCAAGTGGTCGAGGGCATTTTACTTATCGGTCGAGCAATTGACGAATTCCTTCTTGAAGAGGTGTGACCGGGCGTCCGAGAACCGGTTCGAAGTCACTCTCATGAATTTCGAGCGTTCCCTGGCGAATACTTCTTTGAATCCCCGCAAGAATCGCAACGACTTCCTCTGGCAATCCAGCTTCGCGCATCGTCTCTTCGTATGCCTCGAGACTCAACTCCTGCATCATCACTTCACGACCTAACACTTCACTGAGTGCGTCTACAAGATCTTGCTGGGTATGAAGTGGTCCTGATAGTTCATAGACCGCATTGTCCTGTTGTTCTTTTAACAGAACATTCGCTGCGGCTTCCGCATAATCTTGTTGTAGTGCCCAACCGACTTTACCGTCCCGAGCCGCCGTGATCCATGGCGCACCGTCAATTACCGCTTGAATGCTTGATAACTCGTTCTCTAAGTACCAGTTGTTCCGTAAGAACGCATGTGGAATACCGGACTCGACAATCGCTTCCTCTGTGACGACATGTGGAGGTGCCATCAAGTTCTCACTGCTTGTCGCATCAGCTAGACTCGTGTAGGCAATGAATGAAACACCTGCCCGTTTCGCTGCCTCAACTGCGTTCGTATGTTGACGAATCCGCGTATCGTTATCGCCATCTGCCGAGATGATCAAAAGACGCTCAACACCTTTGAACGCTTCATCGAGTATGTCTGGCTGATCAAAATCACCATGTCGCACATCAACGCCACGCTCTTTAAGAGACGCCGCCTTCTCCGGATTCCGTACACTTACAGCGAGCTCACTCGCATCAATCGACTTGAGTAGTTCCTCTACAATTTTCGAGCCGAGTTTCCCCGTTGCTCCTGTGACTAAATATTTCATTCTTTTTCCTCCCCTAACCTGTAATCGAATCACTTACATGTAATCATGATAATTACAGGTAACTGATTTGTCAATTATTCTTTCCCTGTTATACTAAGCATGTAACAAAGTTGTTTACATCTATAAAAACCGAAAGGGAGATATTTATGACAATCAGTAGTCGTTTTTCGGTTGCCATCCACATGCTGACTCTTGTTGCGCTTTCACCACCAGAAGTGATTTCATCAGATTTTTTAGCGCGGAGCGTAAATACAAACCCTGCTCTTATTCGAAAAATCATGGCCATGTTAAAAAAAGCAGAATTGATTCAAGTTAAACCAGGTGTTGCTGGTGCAATTCTTACTAAACCACTAAACACCATTTCACTTCTTGAAATTTATCAAGCCGTTGCTGTCGTCGAACCAAATGAACTGTTCGGAATTCATGATCAACCAAATCCGGCTTGCCCGGTCGGAAGAAACATCCAAGCAACGATTGAGCCCATTTTTATAACAGCTCAATCCGCCATGGAACGAGTCCTAGAGCAAATTATGCTTGCAGATGTTGTACAAAACATTGAACAAAGTATAGATTGAGGAATAAACAACCACTCCTTTTCGAGTGGTTGTTGATTTTTACGCTTGACTTTGAGTTCTTATGAACTTAAATTAAATATATAGAAGTTCATATGACCTTAAAAGGAGGAATTGTTGTTGACCCTACTCATCGGGTTCTTACTCATCGTCATCTTCATGCTCGCACTTGACCTCGGGGTGTTCCACCGTAAAGCGCACGAAGTCTCGCTCCGCGAAGCATGGACATGGACGTTTGTCTGGATTGGGATTGCCATCGCATTCGGAGGATGGTTGTTCTTCACGCAAGGAAGTACAGCCGCAACGGAATATGCGAGCGTCTACTTTATCGAAAAGGCACTTGCCATTGATAATGTCTTCGTCTTCTCACTTGTTTTTGCCTATTTCGCCATCCCACTCAAGTATCAACACAAGGTACTGTTCTGGGGGATTCTCGGAGCGATTTTCTTCCGCGCCGTCTTCATCGTCGCTGGGGTATCCCTTTTAGAAAACTTCGGATGGGTCTACTACGTCTTCGGAGCGTTCCTCGTTTATACAGGATGGATGATGTATAAGAATATCGGGAAAGACGAGTCACTTGAAGAAAACAAGACGATTCGTTGGCTCGAGCGACGCCTGCCCATCACACAAGACATCTCATCCGGAAAATTCACGAAGCGCATCAATGGGAAGTTGTTCTTCACGCCACTCTTCATCGCGCTCATCTTTATCGAATTGTCGGATATCGTCTTCGCTGTCGATTCAGTCGCCGCGAGTTTTGCGTATTCACGTGACCCGTATATTATCTTCTATGCGAACATCATGGCGATTCTCGGACTTCGTAGTCTCTACTTCGTCCTCGCCAACTTGATCGACCGCTTCTACTATCTGAAACACGGTCTCAGCTTCATGCTCGTCTTCATCGGGGCGAAGATGATTTTGGGTGATGTGTACAAGATGCCGATTTGGATGTCTCTAGGAACCATCGTTCTCGTCATCTTGATTAGCGTCCTCTATAGTTTCTACAAAACGAAACCTGGTTCGTCCAAACACGTATAATGAATCAATCAGTCCATTTCGTCGGTGTTCTTTCTTTGAAAATCGGGTAATCATTGAGGTGCACAACTACAGAAAAGGGGATTCACTATGTTTGATCGGATTGGCCTCATGAGTATCGGTCTCGTCTTCGGGATCATCCTCATGTTACTCTTCAACAACCTGTTCGGATTGGTGTTCGGTGTCGTCCTTGGTGTCAGCCTCATCGCCGCCAACCAAATCGAGCGAAACAAACAAACGACATGGCATTAACCAAAAAGCACGCGCTCCCATTGTTTGAGAACGCGTGCTTTTATGTCAAAACATGGTATACGGATTGATACTGTTGGCAGGAGATGAACTGCTATACACATAGCTGTTCCGATGCACCTCGAAGTGGAGATGATTCCCGAACGAGTTCCCGGTATTCCCGACCGTTCCAATCGTTGCTCCTTTTGCTAACGTCTGTCCTGTAACGACATTGAGGCGATCAAGGTGTGCATATACAGTAATATATGTTTGTCCATTCAACTGATGGCTCATCATGATGTGGTTACCGTAAGCCCCATAGTTCCGAGAAACGATGACTTTTCCATAAGCGGCTGACACGACCGGTGTTCCTCTTGGAGCAGCCAAGTCGATACCGTTATGGAACGTATAACCGTACTGCCCGCTCGCCGGACCATACTTTTGTGTCAACGTCCCTTTTGTCGGGATGATCATTTTCGCAGTTGATGTGGTTGAAAGCGTGGAGACACTGTACTTCTTCACATATGTACTGGATACGTAGCGGGATGTCCCGTTGAAATTGATTTTTGTCCATCTCCCGCTCACGCCGAGATATTTGAAGGATTGTCCCAACTTCGCACTGCCGACGATTGCATACGTCGTGCCCGGGCCCGAACGGACATTTAAACTGTTAGTCGTGACTTTGACATAATACGTGGTAGCAGCTTCAGCCGGGGTACCTGTCGGAGTGAAGATTCCGACTGTGAGAAGAACGGCACAGAAGAGAGAGAGCATCTTTCGTTTCATAATGTGGAAAATCCTTTCAATTATGTATTTAAATTTTATATTATCTAACTGAAAAAATTTTACCACCAAAACGAACCGACAAATATGTCATTTATATTTCAAATAAAGGAAAACAAATTATAACTTACTTTCTTTATTTTTCCTTTTCAACATACAAAAAATGCACAGCCGTTTTCGACTGTGCATGTCTGTTACTCACGATTTTCCTCGGCGTTCTCCTCTTCATCCTCTAAATCTTCAATCAATCGCTTCATCTCTTCAATTTCACGGCGCTGTGCCTTGATGATTTCTTCAGACAATTCTTTCACGCGTGGGTCTTCAATTTCAGCGCGTTCACTTGTCAAAATGGCAATCGAGTGGTGAGGGATCATCGCTTTCATCCAACTGACATCATCGACGGTCGTCTGGCTACGTACGAGCCAAAGCGAGGCACTGAAGACGAGAGCACTGACCCCTAGGATGATAAAGTTAACTGTTTTGTTCTTATACATCCCCCACATGAAGAGAAGCATGACGAACGCCATGACCGATCCCATGATGAGTGCCATGTACAACCTCGTCTGACTAAAGAAGATATGATTGAACTGAAACACGTTCAAATACATGAGCCAATACATAATGAATGTCGAGACCGCAATCATGATTCCAAATTTACCGTACTGTTTCATCTTATTCATCCTTTCTTATTGTGCGTATAAAAACTCTTTTACCTACTTCTTCTATACTCAAACCCGCCTATTTCTCGGTCTAATCGTACTCTTAACGCTTTTCACTTCTTTTTCACAAACATCGGGTACACTAGTGAAATTGAGTTCATGCAAGGAAGGAGAACGATGATGCAAGAGCGGACATTGCGTGACGTACTGGCAACACTTGATTCTGTTTTATCTTGGTCTTATCTCGATCACCCGGAAGAAATGACAATTCGCGGAATCGGAACGACACCAGAAAAAATAAATAAAATGTTTTTATATATATGCAAGCGCCCAATCAATGAACGTGGCGTCGATTTAGTGAGGGCCGCCATCCGAAATGGTGCAGTAGCCATCGTCACGGATCGACCGATTGACGCGAGAGTACCCGTCATTTACTGTCGAGACGTCGAACGCGCAGGTGAACAACTACAGACTCTTTTCGCCATGGAAGGAAATCACGCAAAGGAAACGGAACGATAATAATAAGAGGAAGGAGGAAGGCAAGATGAAGATTCTCATCGTAGACGATGAAGAAAAAATGAGACATTTGATTCGTTTGTTTCTTGAAAGTGACGGCTACTTTTGCATCGAGGCGAGCGATGCCCGTTCCGCACTCGACAAAATCGAAGAGCGACCGGATCTCGTCCTTTTAGATATTATGATGCCAGAAGTAGATGGGATCTCACTTTGTCGTCAGTTAAAGACGATGGATCCGGCATTACCTGTCGTCTTGTTGACGGCACGTTCAGACAATGAGACGACCATCCAAGGATTAGATGCTGGAGCGGATGACTACGTCACCAAACCGTTCGATGGAAATGTGTTGCTCGCTCGAATTCGAGCCGTCCTGCGAAGAAGTCGGGTCGTTAACCTACAATACGGTCCACTCCGTTACGATGAAGAGAGTGGGCGCATCTTATATGAAGAACAGGAAATCATTCTGACGCCAAAAGCAACAGCCATCTTGAAGCTATTTCTTCAGCACCCGAATCGTTTGTTCAATCGCTTAGATTTGTATGATCTCGTCTGGCCGTACTCTGCCGAATCTGACCCCCGTACAGTCGATGCACACATACGCATGATTCGAGAAAAGTTAGGGGACGCAGGCTTTCCAATCGATGATTATTTGAAGACGGTATGGGGACGTGGGTATCGATGGACCGAGGAGCGTTCCGGATGAGACGCAGTCGTAATAGCTTACCGTTCCGAATCAGCCTCGTCTTCCTGTTGTCTACGTTGTTGATAGAAGGAGTCTTATTCTTGCTCCTTTACCACACACTACTTGGGGAACGCGTGACAGAAGAAGTCCATCGATTAGAATCACGGGCTGAGAGTCATGCGAATGTATTGGCGATGAACTTTTCCGAAGAGACAATCGGTCATGTGGCTACCATGGAAAGTGAGACGGACACAAAAGTTGCCATCACTGACCCAGCACATGATCTTCTTCAAACGTCCCGTTCTTTTCCACAGGTACTGGTCGATACCGTCGAAACGAAACGACGTGCAGGTCCATTCGATGATACGACTGTTCTAGAGGACGACTGGGAAAACGAGCCGTATTTAAGCGTTCGTACGCCGATCACGGATGATCTCGATACACGGTATGGGTACGTCTACATGTTTTTACCGACTGAGATCATTCATGGAATCAGTCATCGCCTTCAGTTGCGATTTCTGTATATCACGACCATCGCACTGGTGACGACCGTGCTGACCTTCATCCTGCTGAGCCGCCTCATTTCGAAACCAATTCAGTCACTGAAACAAGCGACCGAGAACGTACTGACGAATCCCGATAACCTACAGCTACCAACGAATCGCGTTGACGAAATCGGTGAGTTGGCTCGCTCCATCGAGGCCATGTCCGTGGAGTTGGCTCGCTTACGTCGCGAACGACATCAATTTTTGTCCGATCTCTCACATGAAATCAAGACCCCTCTCACTTATTTGAGGGGATATGCCGAGATTGCTTCGAAAGAAAGCACACCCGAACCGCTACGCAATCAATCCATCCAGACAATTTTAGATGAGAGTCGTTCGCTCACAGAACTGGTGGAAAATGCGTTTCAATTGGCTCAACTCGACGAAAACACGTTCTTGTTACATCGAGAAGAAGTTTCTGTCACGACGTTTTGTGAGGATTTACGACGAATGCTCGATACGATGTTCCGAATGACGACGATTCGGTTCGCTGCTTCTCCGAACATAGAACAAGCAGACATCACGCTCACATTGGATCGACATCGCATGCTTCAGGTCTTCCGGTCCATTGCCCACAACGCGATTCAGCATAGTGAGGCGACACATGTTTCACTTCATTCTAATACTTCAGACGCTTATCTCGTCTTGACCATCACTGACGACGGAAAGGGAATTCCTGAAGAAGATCTCCCACACATTTTCGACCGTCTGTACCGTGTTGAAAAATCACGATCTCGTCAAACTGGTGGAAGCGGACTCGGACTCGCCATCGCTGAACAAATCGTCAACCGTCACGGTGGAGAATTGACAGTCACGTCTGATGTATCGGGCACTTCTTTCACCGTCACGATTCCACTCGACAAAAAGACGCCTATCCTATAATGGAAAGGCGTCTTTTAATCAATTGAGCTCACCTTTGTCGAGGCGCATCTCCCATTCCCCGTCTGTAAACTCATATACGCTGTTATCCGATGTGACAAGCAACATGCGCTCCTCGTTGACTGCCAATTCGATTGGCACAACGTCCGCTTGAAACTCTGGAAGATTGAACGTCTCTGTCGACTCATCGTCTAAGTTGAAACGAACCCCTTCGAAAGAACCATCTGTCTGTCGTACGTATGCCAGCTGCCCCTCATCCGCTCCGACCGTGACAACTTGTTCTGCTTCAACAAGTGGCTCGAACGAATCTCCAAAGTCATTCGAAACGAGGATGCCGGACGGCCCGTACAAGAAGACGCGCTCCGCATCCGTCGCATCGGCGACGATTCCTGCCACTTGCGATTCCTCTATCCCTTGTACCTGCATCGGTTCAAATGATTTCCCACCATCGATGGAACGATAAAATCCCGGCTCTAGCTCCGAGGTCGCTTCCTCCAAATAAACGTAGAGTGTACCTGTGGCATAACCGGCACTCATATAGTGGAAATCTGCCTCGCCTTCAAGCGACCGACTCTCGAGTACCGCCCCATGATTTTTTCCATGCATGACCCCAAGTGGATTTTTGAAATCTGTCCGACGATCGGGGTGACCGCTCGCATAAAATCCACCCTCGACGAGTTCGAATCCCATATAGTCATGACGATTCGTCGGAAGTGTATACCAGCCATCTTCACGATATTCCATCAATCCGGCATGCGTTGCAATGACCGGACGGTTATCGTCTTGCCAAAATCCAGCTCCGTGGATGTGGGAGACCGTTTCATCGGATCCCACACGTTGCCACTCGTCTTTTGTAGTTGTCGTCACATTCTCGGATTGACTCGTGTCCGACGGTGCGTCTTCTGTTCCACACGCCGACAGGAGCAGTGGAGTCAGGAATAGTGATAGCATTAACGTTCGTTTCATCTCGATCCCTCCATCATTAGCATCCCATCTAGCATACTGACTAAAGGTGAAAGAAATGTTAAATCTTCAAAAGTCGAGCGTTGATTGCGACAATAACTGTGCTTAAACTCATCAAGACGGCACCGATGGCTGGGGACAAGATGATTCCAATCGGAGCCAGAACGCCTGCAGCAAGCGGGATGGCGACGATGTTATACCCGGCTGCCCACCACAAGTTTTGAATCATCTTACGATACGTGTTCTGTGAAAGCTCCAAAATCGATAGGACATCTTTCGGATTACTGCGGACGAGGACAATATCTGCCGTTTCGACTGCAACGTCTGTCCCGCTCCCGATTGCGATGCCGACATCCGCTTGTGCTAAGGCAGGTGCGTCATTGATTCCATCTCCGACCATCGCTACTTTGCTGCCATCTTTTTGGACGTCTTTCACTTGGTTCGCCTTGTCGTCCGGTAATACTTCGGCATACACGTCATCGATACCGAGCTGACCCGCGACCCAATGCGCGACCTTCTCGTTGTCACCCGTCAACATGATCGAGCGAATGCCTTTTTCATGAAGTGCCTCGACGGTCTCTTTCGCTTCTTCCCTCACCAGATCGGCCATCGCAATCATCCCGACCCATTCTCCGTCTTTCAAAACAAAGACGACGGTCTTTCCTTCTTCCGAGAGTCGTGCAAACGTCTCCTCATCAATTTGAATGTGTTGATCGCGGATATGTCGCGGACTGACGACTTGAACACGCGCACCGTCAACCGTTCCTTCCAATCCGACACCTGTCATCGAACCGAAGTCGTCGACAGCCGCCAGTTTCAATTCCCGTCTCTCGGCTTCTCTTAAAATCCCTTGCGCGAGAGGATGTTGCGACTCACGCTCAACTGCTCCTGCGAGTTGTAACACGTCTTCTTCCTTATAAGACGAGCTCGCCTGTATGTCTGTGACTCCGAAATTCCCTTCCGTCAGCGTACCGGTCTTATCGAAAATGACGGCATCGAGTCGACGCGCCTCTTCAAATTGAGTCCGATTGCGGATGAGAAGACCTTGTTTCGCCGATAATGCTGTCGAAACAGCGACAACAAGAGGTGTCGCCAGTCCAAGTGCATGGGGACATGAGATGACCATGACCGTTACCATCCGTTCAACCGCCGTCCCGACCGAATATCCGAGCATGAACCAAACCGTGAACGTGATGACTCCAGCGGCAATTGCGATATAGAACAAATATTTTGCCGCCCGATTCGCCAAATTTTGAGCCCGTGACTTCGATTTTTGTGCCTCACTCACCAATTCAATCACTTTTGACAAGTACGTTCTTTCTCCCGTACCAATCGTTTCAATCGTCAAGCTCCCTTCTTGGTTGATCGAACCCGCAATGACATCTTCACCTTCTGTTTTTTCGACCGGTACCGATTCGCCGGTCAACATCGACTCGTCGATGGTCGTTCGTCCTTTGATGATTTTCCCGTCCACGGGTACCTGCTCCCCCGGTTTGACGAGGATTCGGTCTCCTTCCTTCAGTTCAGAGATGGGAACGTCTTCCGTTTCTTCCCCATTGATGCGATGCGCTTCGTTCGGAAGAAGCTGCACGAGTTGTTCCAACGCATTCGACGCTCCCATGACAGAACGCATCTCAATCCAATGACCGAGTAGCATGATCACAATCAATGAAGCGAGTTCCCAAAAGAAGTCATGTCCGCTTCCATAGCCAAAGACGACAGCTGCACTATAAAAGTAAGCGACGCTGATCGCCAAGCCAATAAGCATCATCATGCCCGGGCTACGCTCTCTTAACTCTTCCACACTTCCTTTTAAGAACGGCCACCCGCCGTATACATACACAATCGTCGCCAATACAAATAAGATTGTCTTTTCAAACGGAAAATCGAGTTCAAACCGCAGCCATTCTTGAATCATGTCCGATAACAATAAAATCGGAATCATCAGCCCGAGCGATACGAAGAAACGTCGTTTGAAATCGTCAATCATATGCTCGTGTCCGTGTCCGCCATGATGAGACTCGTGACTCTCCTCATGATGTCCATGGTGTTGATCGTGTGCATGTTCCATCATTCATCCTCTCCTTTACACGGATTGTATACCTCTATTCGGTATGCGATTAAACAGATTTGGACTTTCATGTTTCTTTCACAATTAGGTGGTACAACAAAGTGAGGACTGAACAATGAAGGAGTGTTATAGCATGAAATCGAAAGGAATATGGTTTCTGTTGACGGGGATTTTAATTGGAGGCATCCTCGTTTTACTAATCGTCCTTTTCAACGGGACATGGAACCATAACAACAATATGGACCAAGATCATATGATGGGAAACGATTCGGCAACGGGTCAGATGGATGATCACATGATGGGTGATAATGGAATGGGTGGCAATAACGGACCGATGGGACACGGAGCGATGCAAGAGCTCCAAGCAACGGATGAACCGACACAGCCGCTTCCGATTCCGACTGCCTTACAGCCAAATCGTGTCACGGGAGACACGGTCTACTATACGGTGGAAGCAACTAAAGGCACGTCACAATTTTTCAAAGACGGCAAGAAATCGGAAACGTTCGGCTATAATGGAGACTTACTCGGACCAATGATCGAGTTACCGAAAGGAAAAACAGTCGTAATCGATACCATCAATCGATTGGATGAACCGACAACGTTCCACTGGCACGGACTCGTCATCCCTGCCGACATGGACGGGGGACCTCATCAGACCGTCGCACCAGGTGAACAGGCACAAGTTCGACTCGACATCGATCAAGAACCTAGTACACTGTGGTTCCACCCCCATCCGATGGGATTGACAGCCGAACAAGTTTATAAAGGGCTCGCCGGTCTTCTTTATGTGACCGACGATGCACAGAACGGTCTCCCGAATGAATATGGAGTCGACGACATCCCGCTCATCGTACAAGATCGACTCTTCACGCCGAACGGTGAGTTGGATTATGATGCCCATATGAACGTTGATGGAACGACGGGGGATACCATTCTTGCGAATGGAGCCATCAACACGACGTTCGACGTTCAAACCGAGACGTTACGAGTGCGACTAGTCAACGGTTCGAATGCGCGTGATTTTGATTTTACGTTATCTAACGAGGCCGAGATGACGCAGATTGCGACAGACGGAGGGCCGCTAGAACGCCCGATTCCCTTAGAGACCCTCACGTTGACACCAGGTGAACGGGCCGAGGTACTGATTGATTTTTCACAAGTTGAAGATGTCGCCGCCTTAAAAGCGGACGGGGTGACATTCACCACGTTTCGTGTCGGTGAACTTGACAAGGCGTCCATTAAGATTCCGGTGACCGAAACGATGGAGCGCTCGACAGATGAGACGGCAGATCGACGGCTCACCCTTTTTGGAATGGGTAACATGGTTTCAATCAACGGAAAGACCTATGATCCGGAGCGTATCGACATCGAAGCGAAACGCGGAGACACTGAGGTATGGGAAATTGAAAATAAGCCGGATATGATGGGTGGGATGACACATCCTTTCCACATCCACGGCGTCCAGTTCCGAGTCATTAGTCGAGACGGCAACCCACCATCCGATCAGGAAAAAGGGTGGAAAGATACGGTAGCCGTCGCTCCGGATGAACGAGTAAAGATTGAAATCACCTTCACGAAAACCGGCACATTTATGTATCATTGTCACATCCTCGAGCATGAAGAAAATGGGATGATGGGACAAGTAAACGTGACCGAATGACCGACACCTCTCTGTTCTATCAGCGGAGAGGTGTTTTGTATCCGTCCTGATTTCGATACGTTTCTGCTAGGACTATTGCCTGTATAGGGATTCCTTCTCAAATGTCGTATACTAGTTGTGAATGCATGTACAAATGTTCGCGAGGAGGTAGGTCCATGCGCCGATTCCATAGGATTAGGCAGAAACGCTCCGCTCGTCAAAAACAGCAACGCCATACGTTCTCCATCGCTTCCATCGTGGAAGAAGTACAGGATGCGATGTGTTATATCGATTTCTCAAGATGTCGTCTGTATTCGAATGATTCTCTTCGGCAATGGTACCCTTCTATGACAACACAATCTTTTGACACATTGGAAACATTGACTCGTTATGTATATACCACGTTGGAACAGCATGGGGCGGATTCCGCACAAGTCATGCACCTCATCCAGGAATTGCTCGAATGTGCGACCGAAACGGATCCAAGGATGACTTCACGTCGTCTGCGTTCTAATGACAAGACGCTACATTTGATTTTCAACTTCACGCGGACACCACGTGGCGTTTTCATCATGTGGCGCGACCAAACGGAAGCCGTCCGCTTCGAAGAACGTAAAGACAGTTTCCTTGCCGAACTGTCTCATGATTTCCGCACGCCATTGACTGCCATCCATGGATATACGGAGCTACTCATGACACGCCATCAAGGTTCGGAAAAATCGTATCAGATGCTAACACAAGTCAAACAAGAATCGGAACGGCTGGAGCGGCTCGTCGATAACTTCCTCGATTATCAAAAAGAACGATACACGGCTGATCAACTGACCGTGACGACGTTCGCACTCCGTCCTCTTTTAGAGGATGTCATGTCGAGCTATCAGACGACCTCCTCGCTTCATACGGTGACGTTTGAAACGAATGATGTCTTGATTCAAGCAGATGAAGAAAAGTTACGGCAATTGCTCCATAACCTCATTGGTAACGCCATCAAGTACTCTCCTGATGGCGGGACGGTCCATACGAGCGTATTTGAAAGTGCTGGCACGGTAACTTTATCTGTATCCGATACCGGGATTGGGATTCCAGAAGAAGCACTTCCCTACGTATTTGATGAATATTACCGTGTCGAATCCGCCGCCCACCAAGCCATAAAAGGAACAGGTCTCGGTCTACGAATCTGCAAACGAATTGCCGAAGCCCACGGTTGGGTAATTCATGCGGACTCGGTATACGGAGAAGGCACCACCTTTACAATCGAGCTTCATACCAGACAGAGCTGTCCATTGCTGCCATCCCCTAAACATTCGGTTTCGTTCGACTGATTTAACTAAATCAGGCGAGAATTTTCCCTCCTCTAAGCGTCTCGGGGCGTAGCCCAGCGTAGGTGGGAGATGAATCGCCCGGTCCAAAACTCTTCTCCCCCTGTGACAGATGTGACGAACAAAAGTTCGTGATTCCGTCAGATTCTCCCTTCCTTCCATGGGTATTGGATGAGGAGGACACATCATGATCTTCTGAAGGGAGGATGGACGGACATGCTGAAAGGCTATAAATATAGGCTCCACCCAACGCCGGCACAGGCCGAGTTCCTCATCAAGACGATCGGCTGCGCCCGGTTCATCTACAACAAGCTGCTCGAGGACCGCATCGCCATCCGCGAGGAGGCGAAAGCGGGGAGTGGAACGAGACGGAAACCGGCGACACCCGCCTCCTACAAGCCCCTGTTCCCGTTCCTCGCCGAGGTGGACAGTCTCGCGCTCGCGAACGCGAAGCTGAATCTCGACACCGCGTTCGCGAAGTTCTTCGCCGGGACGGGCGGCTTCCCGGCCTTCAAATCGAGACGGCGGTCGCGCGCCTCCTACACGACGAACAACCAGCACGGCACGATCCGCATCGAGGACGGCAAGGTGAGACTTCCTAAAATCGGCTTCGTGAAGTTCGAACAACATCGCTCGTTTGAGGGCGTCATCCGGTCGGCGACGGTGTCGATGACCAAGACGGGCAAGTTCTTCATCTCCCTCCTCGTCAAACAGGACGATGCACCATGGATCCCAGCCGAGAACAAGGTCGGGATCGATCTCGGTTTGGAGCACTTCGCCGTCATGACGAACGATGCGATGGTCTCGGAGAAAATCGAAAACCCACGTCTCCTTCGTAAGTCCGAGGCGAAGGTCAAGAAGGCGCAACGGGCGCTGTCGCGAAAGAAGATCGGAAGCAAGAATCGTGAAAAAGCCAAATTACTTTTGGCCAAGAAACACGAAAAGATCGCCAACCAACGCAAGGACTTCCTTCACAAACTGTCGAGACGGATCGTTGACGAGAACCAAGTCATCGTCGTGGAGACATTGAAGTCGGAGGACATGATGCAAAACCATAAGCTCGCCAAATCGATTGCAGATGTCAGTTGGTACGAGTTCGTCCGGCAACTCGAATACAAGTCAAACTTCTACGGACGGACGCTCATCAAGGCGGATCAATGGTTCGCATCCACTCAAATCTGTTCCACTTGCGGTGTAAAAGGCGAGAAGAAGGCGATGGATGTCCGTGAATGGACGTGTGCCTGTGGCGCGCATCATGACCGTGACATCAACGCGAGCATCAACCTGTTGATGTTGGCAAACTAAAACGAATTCCTTCAGGGTGGGAACCACCCGACGAGCTTGGTAAACAATCGTGGCTAATAAAAGTACGGTCTTCCTAAGAAGCTCCCACTTCAATTTGTGAAGCAAATAAGTGGTGAGTAGTTCACTCGGTCGAACGTTTTTGTCTTACCTCAATTTGAGAATGAAGTGTCTACCTTTTGGGAATAAAGAAGTGTCGAAGAGAGGAGGAAATGAAGATGAAACAACGTGGCTACTTATCGATTCCCGTCGCCGTTGTATTCGCCGTCGTTTTCGGGCTCACCCTCGATAATTGGTGGCTCGGCATTGGAATTGGCATCGCTATGTTTTTTGCGTTTCGAGGAACAAAGAAGAAAGCGTGAAAAGATAATGAACATTTACACACCTTCAGATTGACAATTATTTGAAGACTGCTACCGTTAATGTATAGTCTATCGAAAAGGTCGTGAAGGAATGACGCTCACCGTCTTGTTGCTCAATGCTTGTGTCGCATTCACCGGATTTTATATCATCTCGAAGATTTATCATTCTTCGCTTTTTAATTCGTACCGTCTTCGTAGTTCTGTGATTGGAATACTCGCCGGTGCACTCGGTCTGTTTTTGATGTATAACGCCGTAGAAGCTAACGATATGGTCCGTGTGGATTTACGTCACTTACCGCTCGTGTTGCTTGCTTTTTATGGTGCTCGTTTTCCTTTATTCATTGCGACACTTGTCATCGCCAGTACACGATTCTTGTTCGGAATGACCGAGCAGGCCGTGATTGCGTTTATCGCGACGTTCATCGTCAGCATCGGGATGCTCTGGATTCATCGGCTGCTTCGGGAGCGACTCTTCTTACAGAGTATCTTTTTGAACGTATGGGCGCTCTTCATTATTTCGATTGCCGTCTATATCAATATGGGTTGGAGCACAGCCTATGTATCCCTCGTCTTGTCCATTTGGATGATTGGCATGCTCGTCGGTCTACTCTCGAGTATCCTCACCATCGATTTAGAACAGACGACCCGCCGTGCCATCGAGTACAAACAGTCGTCTGAACGAGACCATTTGACCGGTCTATACAATCGACGTGTGTGGGATCGATATACGGCTTCCATCGGGCAAGAGAATCGGACGTACAATGTACTCGCGCTCGATATCGATCATTTTAAACATGTGAACGATACATATGGTCACGGAAACGGTGATCTCGTCTTACAACAGTTCGCCAACATCTTAAAAGTCGAGACGCGTGCCCATGACACTGTCGCACGAATCGGTGGCGAAGAATTCGTCATCTTGATGTACGATTTGACGCCAGAGAAGGTAGACAAAGTGGCCAACCGGATACGAGAACGGATTGCTGCTGAACTATTCCACTTGAACGATTTTCCACCGATTCAAATCACGACGTCTGTCGGGGTCGCACACGGGACCTCGCTTCCCATCAAGCGGATGGTCGATCTTGCGGATTCGGCGCTCTATCAAGCAAAACATGAAGGGCGCAATCAAGTTGTTGTCTCGACCTATGACACACCACAACCGATCATGACATGAACAAACCCCGCCTCAAGTGAAAGCGGGGTTTGTTGTACTCATTTTGTAAACCGTTCAACCTCATCTGTCATGATGGCCGAAACCGCTATCAGGGGCAGGTCCTTCACATCGTTAATCGTGTAGAGCCGTGTCTCGAGCGTCGTCTGTTGTATCTGATCCCATGCTTTCGAACCGATAAATGCAGGCTGGGCGTGAATCGCCTCTGCCCGAATCATTTCAGCGAACGAGACAGTATCCGACTCACCCGTGAGTGTTAATACCGCAAGCCGGGCGACAGGTGCCACATCCCGCATGAGGACGAGTGTTTCACGATTGAACGAGGAGAATACGACACGGTCACCGAGTTCAAACTCGTCAACAGCAAACCAAGCGAGACGTTCGATCCCTGGATACGCATATTGATCCGTCTTCAATTCAATATTCAGGGTGACGTTGCTTCGTTCAATCAGTCCGAGCACCTCTTCTAACGTTGGGATGCGTTCATAGCCGTCGATCTTCAACTGGCGCAACTCCTGAAGCGTCATGTCTTTCACCCATCCCGTTCCATTTGTCGTCCGGTCGACGGTTTCGTCATGAATGACGACGAGACGCCCGTCCTTCGATAGCTGTACGTCCAGCTCGATTCCGTCCACATAGGGAAGAGCTGCCTCGAACGCGGACAATGTATTTTCCGGGTAATTGGCGCTATAGCCGCGATGTGCGTAAATCAACATGTCACTGCCCCAAGGTGGAAGTCGTCTCATCGGCCGCACGCTTCAATGCTTCTTCGACCGACACCCCTTGATACAAACTTTCCATCGCGTTGACGACACTTTGACGTGATTGCGGGAACGTCGAGATGAGCGCTCCTTGTGTCGCCGGTGATGGTTTCGTCTCACTGAGTTGGTCGACCGTCACTTTCAGTTGTGGATATTTCGCCCACATTTCTTTTACGATCGGTTCATTGTATGCTTCCGGATTGATGGCGAAGTAGCCTGTGTCAACATGCCACTGTGCTTGCGCTTCCGTTGAAGCGACATACTTCATGAACTCCCATGCGCCTTCTTTCGTCTCTTCGGCAATGCCATCACCCATCCAGAGCGATGCCCCGCCGATGACGACGCCTTGACGCTCCGCTTCATTCGGTACCGGTAAGTACGATGCGCCGATTTCAAAGTCCGCGTTGTCTGCTACCGTACGGATTCCTGCTGACGAATCAAGGTACATGGCAACTTTTCCAGATTGGAATGCCGCGCGCATGTCGTCCCAGTTTTGACCGACGTTTAGGAATGTCTTCTCATCGTACATCTCTTTGATGAGATTGAACGCGTTCTGTCCTTCTTTGCCATCAAACACGGCTTTCGTCGGGTCTCCGCTTCGTCCATTGTCATTGTCGACATACAGTCCACCTTGTGCGGCCAAGAGCTGTTCAAAGAACCAACCGTAGTTGAGCATCGTGAAGCCGGTCTGACCGTCCGTTGTCAACTTCTTCGCCGCCTCTTTCAACTCGTCATATGTGCGTGGTGCTTTCTCTGGATCGAGCCCTGCTTTTTCAAACGCCTCTTTGTTATAGATGAGGATCGGTGTCGAGGAGTTGAACGGCATCGAGTATTGCTTCCCATCGACCTGATAATAACTCAAGATGTTCTCTTCCCATACGCTCGTGTCAAAATCCTCTTTGTCGATGAACTCTTGAACTGGTGTGATTTTGTTCGAATCGATCATGTATTTCGTCCCGACCTCGAACGTCTGCATGATGGCTGGCGCGTCTTCCGAACCGGCGACCGCATTGAATTTCGTCAACGCTTCCTCATATGTTCCTTGGAAGACCGGTTTGACTTCATAGTCGTCTTGCGAAGCGTTGAACGCATCGACTTGACTGTTTAACGCCGTCTCCAAGTCCCCACTCATCGCATGCCAAAAGACGACCTCTGTCTTTCCGTCTTCTGTCGTCGCCGCGACTGGTGCCGCTTCTTCACTGCCACATGCCCCGAGTAATAACACCGAACTTGCCAACCCTGCGAATAATCCTAACTTTTTCATTTGTCATATCCCCCTATTATTTGATAGCGCCTTGCGTCAATCCTTCTTGCAAGTGTTTTTGTCCTGCGAACAACAATACAAGTGTCGGAATGATAATCAAGATGACTGCTGCCATGACGACGCCCCAATCCGAGGCGACTTCGTTCGACTGCATCTGTTTGATGCCGATTTGGACCGTCCGCGCCTGTTCCGTGTTCGTGACGAGAAGCGGCCATAAGTACATATTCCAAGTCGTCAAAAAGCTGTACACCGACAATGTGACGAGCGGTGTCTTCGATACCGGCAAGACGACGTTCCAAAAGAATCGGAAGCGACTGATCCCGGCAATTTGGGACGCCTCGTACATTTCATACGGAATCGTTTTGAACTGTTGCCGAAGTAAGAACGTCCCGAACGCAAGTGCGAAGAACGGCACAGACAGTCCCCAGACGCTATTCAGCCAGCCGAGCGACTGGATCGTCAAAAAGTTCGGGACCATCGTCGCTTCCCATGGCACCATCATCGTCGCCAAGAAGAGCATAAAGATGAGCCCTTTTCCTTTAAAGTCGATGAAGACGAACGCGAATGCTGCAAGACTCGATAATACGACCTGTCCGACCATCACGAGGAGCGCGACAATCAAACTGTTGAGCAGGTACGTCATCATCGGGATGCGTTCGAACGCGGCCACATAGTTTTCCAATGAAGGTTCACGTGGAAGGAGATGTCCCTGGAGCACCTCCTTCCCGTCCATCAGACTGATCGAAAACGCATAGGCGATTGGAAACAGCATGACGATGGCGCTCAAGACGAGTAAGACATAGACGCCAACATTCCGTAGTCTCATTGGTAATGCACCTTCCTTTCAACCAATTTAAATTGGATCCATGTCAACAAAAGGACGGCGATGAATAGGAGCACGGCCTGGGCACTGGCACTGCCGACGTTATAGTTGATGAACGCATCTTTGTAGATGGCATAGACGATGACATTCGTCGCATTCGTCGGTCCACCTTTCGTCAATAAATCAATCTGTCCAAACGTCTGGAAGGCGTTGATCAGCGAGATGATCCCGACAAAGAAAAGTGTCGGCGACAACATCGGGATGGTGATCGCCCGAAGCTGTGTCCAATAACTCGTTCCGGCAATGTCCGCACTCTCATATAACGTCCGATCGATGTTTTGCAGACCGCCAAGTAGAATCAAGAACGTAAAGCCGATGTTCATCCAAACGGTCGCAAGTGACACGGAAAGGAGCGCATATTGTGGATCGAGGAGCCACTGTACACCGCTTGCCCCCACAGCCTCGAGGAACCGGTTGAAAATACCGATTGACGGATTGTACATGAACATCCAAATGACCGATGACGCCGCGACGCTCATCCCCATCGTCGCCGAGAACGCTGTTCGAAAGATGCCAATGCCCTTCAGTTTCTCATTGGCGAGGAGTGCGAGACCGAGCGCAATGAGAATCGTGAGCGGGACCGTCAAAAGGACGAATCCGACTGTCGCCTGAATGCTTTGCCAAAATGCGGCACTCGTGAACAGCGTGCTGTAATGACCGACTCCGACAAATTCGAGTGGTGTCCCCTGTGTGTCGGTCCGGAAAAAGCTTAAATAGATCGTTCGCAACAGCGGATAGACGAGAAAGACACCGAACAAGATGATAGACGGAGACAAGTACAACAGACCGCTCGCCGCGTCAGATAGCCGTGTCCGGGCTTTCTCTCTCGGTAAGGCGACCGTCATTGGAACACCTCCAACGCCTCAAATAGTTTCGGTTGTCGTGGCTCGATGCGCTGTCCGTTCGTATCAAATAGCGACATCTGTTTCGAATCCACATAACACGCTACTTTTTCGCCGACCGTGAGCGGCCATTGTCCCGGCCATTTTGCCAACCATTCGTTCCCTCCGACGTCAAAGGCGAGAATCGTCTCGGTCCCGAGCACTTCAATATTTTTCAGTTCTGCGTAAAATGTCACATCTTTGTCCGCTGGCTTGATTTGCTCAGGACGGACACCGAGTGTAGCCTGTGATACTTCCGTCAAGGCATTTGGGTGGAAGATGCGACCGTCCGATGCCATCCAGCCTTTTTCTTGTCGCGTGACCTCAACTAGGTTCATTGGAGGTGAACCGATAAAGGAAGCGACGAACGTATTCGCCGGTTTGTTATATAAGTCGAGCGGCTTTCCGACTTGTTGCACTTCCCCCTCATTGAGGAGCATGATGCGGTCCGCCATCGTCATCGCCTCGACTTGGTCGTGAGTGACATAAATCATCGTCAATCCGAGTTTTCGCTGTAACTGGCGAATCTCTGAACGCATCTTTGCCCGTAGCTTCGCATCTAAGTTCGAGAGCGGCTCATCCATCAGGCAAATCGGTGCCTCAGTCACGATGGCACGTGCCAAGGCGACACGCTGTCGCTGACCTCCAGATAGCTCACGCGGTTTCCGTTTCAGGTAATCGGTGAGCCCGAGTGTTTCCGCTGCCTGTAGGCAACGCTCCCGCTGTTCAAGCTTCGTCAGTCCTTTCGTATGTAGACCGAACGTGATATTTTTCTCCACCGTCATATGTGGGTAAAGGGCGTAGTTTTGGAACACCATCGACAAGTGACGCTCACTCGGCTTCATCCCGTTCGCCGCCACACCGTCGATGCGAAGCGTTCCGCTTGTGATGGATTCGAGCCCGGCTATCATCCGAAGCATCGTACTCTTCCCGCAGCCGGACGGACCGACGAGTGCGAAGAACTCTCCTGCTTCAATCGTCACGTCAATCCCTCGAATGACTTCCGTCTCCCCGAATGATTTTGTCAGTTGTTGTAGTTGAATCGATTTCATGCTAATTCCTCCTTCTGACTTTGTACGTTCCAAAGTCGTTCATCCCCGGTCGATACGGCGAATGCCCCATGATCGAGGGCGCGATGCACATCAATCGGTTGACGAATCATGCCACCCGTCACAATCGGAAAGGAGACTTCCTGGGAAATCTTCTCGACCACGCTCGGAATCAGACCCGGCATAAGTTCAATCGCATCCGGTTGTTGCGCCTCTGCGAGCTTGAGTCCGCTCGTGACCGCGTCCGAGTCGACGAGAAAGAGTCGTTGTACCGTCAAGAGCCCCGCTCGCTTCGCATGCTGGAGCACGGATGCTTTCGTCGTGACAATCCCATCGGCACCGACACGTTTGGCAAGATAATCGATCCCGTCCCGATCGAGACTGATTCCATTGATTCGCTCCGCGTGGAGGAAGACCGTTCGATTCTCTCGCTTTAAGTGCGCCACATAGCGGTCGAGCGTACTGAGCGTTCCCATCATGAGAAACGTCGTCGTCACATCCGTCCGTAAAAACGCCTCGATTTGTTTTGGACTTTTGATGGAGGCAATCATCCGTTCTTGTCCGATCCGTGCAATCGCATCATTCACTTGAATCATCCTCTCTTCAAAAAAGGACCAACAGAAACGACACGTCATCAACGTACGGGCTTCTGTTGGTCTCTCAAAGGTTCTACCGGTAACTATTCACTTGGAGTGAGGGGGTCTCACAGCTCTTATCGTAACGAATGATTGTAAAGCTATGATAAAGGAATTGCTAAGTTTCATGAAGAGAACGTAAAAAAACCGATTCACGGGGAGTCGGTCAATGTCTGTTCGGCTTTCGCTAAGATGTCGGCTTTCACGTCATTATCCCGTCCCTGCCAATTACGGACCATCATCTTCATCCGCTGGTTTTTCGAGAATCGTTCTTCGTGACGATCGATGAACCGCCAATAGAGGGCGTTGAACGGACAGGCGTCGTCTTCTGTTGTATGTTTTGGGTTGTATGGGCAATCCCGACAGTAGTCACTCATCCGGTCGATATATTTTCCGGAAGCGACATACGGTTTTGTGGCGAGCTTTCCGCCGTCCGCATGAAGAGCCATCCCGAGTACGTTCGGTAAGACGACCCAGTCATAGGCATCGATATACATCTCGTTAAACCAGTCGCTCGTCTGCTTCGGATTGATTTCAAACAATGTCGCATAGTTTCCGAGCACCATCAGTCGCTGGATATGATGATTGTGGGCATGTGCGACAACCGGTTTCAAACTTTGATGCAGACAGTTCAACTCCGTCTTCGCATCCCAGAAGAAGGACGGTAAGTCGCGTTCATGCTTGAACGTGTTCACGTCTTCATAACCGGGCATGACAGAAAGATAGACGGCGCGCATGTACTCTCGCCAACCGAGGATTTGCCGGACGAATCCTTCAATCGACGATAGCGGTGCATCCGCCTGACATGCCGCATCAACAACTTCTCGCGGTGTCAGTAAACCGATATTGATGGCAGCCGACAACAGGCTGTGTGACATCTCGGGTTCATCCGTCATCATCGCATCTTGATACGGACCGAACGTTTCAAGTCGTTCTTCTACGAACTGTTTTAGCGCACGTCTCGCCTCGGCATGTGTGACCGGCCAATGGAACGAGGTCACCTCCCCCGGATGTTCCGAGAACGTCGACTCGACTTTTTCGATAACGTCTTTCGTGATCGAATCTGGACGGAAATGGATGGCAGATGGAAACGATAGTCCTTCGTTCGGCGGTTTTCGGTTATCCGCATCAAACGACCATTTCCCGCCACGTGGCTTCCCCTCTTCGAGCAAGACATCGAATCGCTTCCGCATGTGACGATAAAAACGATCCATCCGCCACGGCTCATTCCCGAGCGTCTCGGTCGCTTCCTCTTTTGATAAGTAGAAGAGCGGGACATCCGTATGTTCGATCAGTTTATGCTTCTTCCCAAATTGTTTCAGTTTTTTCGCCATCGGTTCGTCCGTGACGGCGGTGACATGAATTTCGTCCGGAGTGTACTGTTTCACATGATTGTCCCATGCCTCTTGGAACGAATCCGCCTCATGATAATCCACGGTGTATCCTTTATCGCGCAATTCTTCAGCAAAGTGTCGCATCGCAGAGAAGATGAGGACGAGCTTTTGTTTATGGTACGGACGCCACGTCGCGCGCGACGTCGCCTCAATCATGACGATGACATCATCTTCTTTCATATCCTTCAGCATCGCAAGTTCGTGCGAGAGTTGGTTGCCGAGTATCCAAAATGAACGCATGTTGTTGACTCCTTTGTCTCATCGATGTGCTACAATCGAGCTACTTTCGAAGTGAGGTGATGATGTGTTACCACAAGTGCTACTGAAATGGATTGACAGTCAATACGAGAATCCAAGGGGTCCCGTCGGAAAGTATATCGGGGAAAAGATGGTACGCCAACACCGGGTCGAAGTCGAATGGACGATTGAACAGTTAGACATTCAACCTGGTACAACCGTTCTAGAGCTCGGGTGCGGGGCCGGCGATGCGATGGCAACCATCCTTCAACGACATCCTGACGTACATGTCATGGGTATCGACCGATCTAAAACAATCATCGATTCAGCAAGACAGCGCAATCAGGCTTCGATTCATACAAAACGGGCCAACTTGATCCAAGGAGATTTGCATCAGCTCGAGGTGACGGACGCATCCATCGATCACGTGTTCAGCATTCACACACTATATTTCTGGAGAGATGTCACGACCGTTCTGTCTGAAATCGAACGCGTCTTGAAACCGAATGGCACCTTTGTCATCACCTACTGTGACGGGAAAGGTGATGTCGAATGGAACGACATCTCCGAGATGGTTCGGAATCAATTCATCCCCGCGGCGGTGAACCTCGGATTCAAGGACGTATCGGTACAACGTGGACCGGACTCCCGTGATTATCATACGGTCGCCGTTACGGGATGCACACCGAACTCTTAATCACTACCCGTTTTTCATTCGATCCTTTCACGCCAATCGGTTCGTTGGTGCTGAATGCGAAAACAGAAGGCTAAACCAATCGCAATCCATCGGTTTAGCCTTCTGACGTTATTTATAAAACTTGTACGTGTTCTTCCCGCTCGATTTAGATTGATACAGTGCAATGTCTGCCTCTTTCAATAATCGACCGAGGTCCGCCTGTTCGTCGGAATCATATTGAGCGATGCCAATGCTCGCTGATAACGGGAGATGGTCGTCCCATTCTTTCAATACATACAAGATCTGTTCAGCATACCCAATGACAGTCTTTTTGGATAACGCATGTGCGATTTTAATAAGGAATTCATCCCCACCTAAACGATACACTCTCGAATCAGGTATCGGCTCCATCAAACGTCTCAGACGAAGCGCCACTTCTTTCAAGACGAGGTCCCCTTCATCATGACCGAATGTGTCATTCACCCATTTGAACCCATCTAAATCAATTAAAAACAGTGCCCCACCTTGATTCGGATTCGTCTCAAAATAGTTAGACAAGTAATGTCGGTTATAAAGATCCGTCAATTCATCCCGTGAGGCACGACGTTCAAGTTCTAAATAGTAACTGAACATACGAACCACGCGCTTCAACAAGCGGACACTTTTTGAATCGTACTGGGCGCTTTTATGATTGGCGACACAGAGCGTACCGAAAATATCCCCGTTCTTCGTCAGAATCGGGATTCCCAAATACGACTTGATGTTCACTTCGCGCAGTAATGACTGAAGTCGCGTCGATTCAATCTGCGATTCGATGTCTTCATACATCAAAACTTCTCGTTGATTGAAATCGATTCGATTACATACCGTATCCTTCAAATCAAAGGACATGCCTTCTTCAAGTAGGATAGGAGAATCTTGTGAGGATAGTTTGAGTATATGTTGGGTGTCATTCTCAATTGACGTGAGATAGACTAGTTTATCTGGTACTATTTCTTTTGCTAACTCAATCAAGTCAATCGCTAGCTCATCAAAATTCCGATACATTTGAAACTCATATGAGTGCATATGGCACCTCCACTCGAAAAAAATCATCCATACTCATTATATCGAACTCTTCAACCGTTTCCTTTACTTACATTGAACAACATAAAAAAATACCTCGGACGTCGGATTGGATTCCCTACGTCATGAGGCATTTCATATAATCAGACTCATCCTCGACTCTTTCGCGTCAACGTCAATCCACCAAATCCACTGATGACAGCGATGTAAAATCCTAAATCATAGAACCAGCCGGTATTGTTCACTTCATACACACGATATGTGTCATTGAATAATCCTAAAATGAGTGAGATCGGTGCAATCCATCCGTGCCAAATACCCCAGAAAAAACCTGCCGGATCCGTCGTGTACGTCCCGTCACCCGGAACACAACCTCCGAGTAGTGTAACAAGTGTCAGCATGATGAGTATGATTCCAAATCGTTTCATCTTTCATCCCTCCTATAATGGGTATTCCCGTTTCTCCTAAAAAAAGCACTGACAAACGTCAGCGCCAAAGTTGAACCGTATTCGCAAACTCGATATCTGTCGCCAATTCACCGTCAAGTGCATGAAGATCGAAATCTTCCCCATCGAGCCATTTTTGGAAGTCGAAGATGACCGGGTCACGGTCTCCACCGAGCGCAAACCAGGTCTCGAGCGTTTCAGGGAAATAAGCAGCCGTATGAATCGTTCCCGCCCAACTCCTGTACAATTCTGAAAAGACGCCCTTGTCGGTGTCGTTCATGAGACGGAATGCGCTCTCCGCATCTTGAATCAAGTGTTGCACGACTTTGATTTCCATCATGCGACGAGTCGAATCATCAAGATGATAGCGATTCTCGTGTTGGAGTAGTTCAAAATGGTTCGTACAGATATTCGATTCCCGTACTTGGATGTCTCGAGGCGTCGCCTCGATTACACGTGTTTTCGATGATTTGTCATGGACGACGTATGTGAATGACCCGCGATGCGGAATCTCTTTTAATAAATCGACTGCTTCTTCCACCGTCGCACATGTTTCTAGAATGATTCGTCCAATCATTTGACAGACAAATCCGTCCCCGGGTCGACGACGATTGATGAAATTGTAGCCCATGGCAAGTCCTTTTTCATTCATTCCGTCCATACGTCCGGTGACACGAGAGACCGGTCCGATGACCGCATACCCGTCATCCGGTTGAAAGACGTTGTATCGACCGTCATACGTCATCGGGTGATAATCGTAATTCCGAACGAGAAAGTTATCCCCCGTCAAAATCGAACAGCCGCTGATTGGATTGTTGACTCGAAAATGTCCGAAATGAAGTAACGTGTCATTGAGCGACAGCTTCAGCTCATCTTGTAACCCAATCAACTCCTCCCAAATCTTTGGAGCAAATTCATCGAAGGCAGCCTTCGCCTCAGTCGCATCAATCTCAAATCGCGGAACGCGTAGTTTCCACTGATCCGTCCGATTTTCGAGCAATTGACTGCGCTTAATATATTTTCCTTGAAATCGTCCGAAGTCATAATGACTTCCCCGAAACTGTGTCAGTTCACTAGAGAATTGTTGCATGAAAAAACCTCCCTTGCGCCCATTATAGCGGACGCACGAGAGGTCTGTCTGAAGTGAGACTGTTTATAACTTGAACTGTTGACTCATTCGTTGCATGTCCTCTGCCGTGCTCGACAAATCTTTTACGAGACGATTCATCGTCTCACTCGTCGCCGACATCTGTTCCGTCGAAGCAGCCACTTCCTCATTTCCGGCCGTACTTTCTTCTGAAATCGAAGCAATTTCAGACAGTCCATGTTGAATGTGATCCTGGTTCGTCTTCACTCGATCGAGTTGGCCACGCATCGAACTCGTCAACTGTTGCATGTGACGAACGCTCTGTTCGATTTCAGTGAATGCAAGCTTCGTCGATTCAAGTGTCGCTTTCCCTTCCTCTGCAGCCGTCATGCTCTCTGTAAAGGTTTGACCGAGCGCAATCGAGTTTTGTTTGACGCTTCCGACGATTTCCGAAATTTCACTGACAGACTCAGCGACACTATCCGAAAGTTTCCGAATCTCCGAGGCGACGACGGCAAACCCTTTTCCGTGTTCACCGGCCCGAGCCGCTTCAATCGCTGCATTGAGTGCAAGCAAGTTTGTCTGTTGTGAAATTTGACGAATCATCGTGACCAGTTCCGTCACCTCGTCCGCTTGTTGTTCAAAGTCGCGGACTTGTCCTTGTGATGTTTTTACTTGCGCATGAATGTGAGTCATTTGATTGACGGCACTCTCCATGTAACGTAGACCATCCATCGTCACCCGACTGACGACTTCCGCCTGTTCACTCACTTGTTCTCCGTCTGATGTCGTTTGCTCGACAAGTGTCGAAAATTCATTCATATGTCCGTAAAGACGCATCGTCAAGACACTTTGATTCTCAACACCGCTTGCGATTTCTTCCATCGTATAGGCAATTTGGCGAGAGGCATCATTTACCTCTTCTGAGATACCTGAAACGTTGCCACTCTCATCCCGTACCGTCTGTGCCGACGTTTGAATGCCGGAAATCAAATCTTTTAACATATGTGTCATCTTCTCCATCGACACCGTCAGACGTTTGATTTCGTCATTAGATTTTAACTTAATACCTTCAACCGCAGTCGTCGCTGTCGCCAAATCACCTTCAGCAATGGATGTGGCCACACGCTCTAATGCTTGGAGCGGACGCAATTTCCAGCCAAGATAACGCCAGATGATGATTCCCGAAACGACAAGGAGCACGAGTAAACCGATTAAGATTGGAACTAGACTCTCTTTTAAGACATCTCCTGTAATCGCGGAGACCTCAGTAGCAGCTTTATCAATTCCGAGTACCCCAACTACCTCGTTCCCTTGTTTAATCGGGACAAGCACCGTCACATACTTCCCGTACTTCGGATCATCGATGACATCGGTTGCGACGGTCTCACCTTGGAATGCGGGCTTTGCTCCTTCATACGTCATCGCTGTAGTCGGAGAACCGATTTCTGCGGCATCTGCCTCGTTCAAACCATCTACGATGATTTGGACTTCCTCGCCCTCTGTGGCAATCGTGTAGACATACATCGCACCGATTTGCTGACGATATGCATCTAAGTATTCACGAAACTGCTCATACTGCTCATTTTTTGACGGATTCGCTACGAAGGATGCATAGGCATCGACATCCAACGATTTCCTAATCCGTTCACCATCTTCAATTAACGTCGCATGTAACGTACTGAGTACGGAATGCTTCGTACTGAAGTATTGCACTACTCCAAACAAAATGATGAGCAACGTGACGAAGACTAACATTGATGCTAGAATGCGCGTCTGTAACGACTGTGATTTCTGTTTCATCTCAAAATTCCTCCATTCTCTCCTTACTCTTTTTATCGGATAGAATAGATTTATCTCCACAAAAAAACAGGCGATTTTCGACAACATCGCCTGTTTCTTATTCACCATTTGTCGAATTAATGACTTCGAGTGGTATCGTGACTTCCGATTCACCTTCTTCAACGAGATGGAAGAGTGGAAGTGTCTCTGATACGAACAGATCCGGGTCTACGTCCGTCTGATACTCATACGTCCGAATATCCTCTTCACGCTCTGCAATCAGTTCACCAAATGGAATCGCAACGCGTTCGCCTTCGACCTCATAACTCATGACCGTCGTCGGATCAAGACGACGATTTTCGAGCATTCGAATCGTGAAGAGCATCGTCGTGTTATTCGTTCGTTCAAGAGAAACGGCGATTGCATCGGACTGTCCTGCACGTTTATCAATCATCGTTTCATCCACATTTTGCTCGTAAACGACGTTCTCTTCACTCGACTCTTCTGTCTGGAGCTGCTGACAACCCACAATCGTCATCAAGCCAACTAATAATACAATGACTAAAGCACGCATCCCATTTCTCCTTACTTCAAGGCGAAAGTGAGTTCTGCTTCACAAGCAACTTCTCCGTCGACCGTGGCCACGGCACGTCCTTTACCGATTGGTCCACGAATTTTCATGATTTCTACCTCGAGGCGAAGTTGATCACCCGGGACGACTTGGCGTTTGAAACGGCAGTTGTCAATCCCTGCAAAAAAGGCGAGCTTGCCTCGATTCGATTCGTCTTTCAACATTGCAAAAGCACCGACTTGTGCGAGTGCTTCAACAATCAAGACACCTGGCATGACATTATAGTCTGGGAAATGCCCGTTAAAGAACTCTTCATTCGCCGTGACATTTTTTAATCCAACAGCACGCTTCTTTTCCTCGACTTCGATAATTCGATCAATTAACAGAAACGGGTATCTGTGTGGGATTACTTCTTTGATTTGCTCAATTGTATACATCCATCCACCGCCTTTAAGAGGTTAGCCAAAAATCGGTGATATGGCGCCAGGTCTCGATGTCAAATACATCTTTCCAATCGCCTCCGCCAATGACGCTATATCCGATGACCGCTCCGAGGGCGAGCATCGCGATTGCCAACACTAAAACAACGAGCACGCGCAGTAAAATCGGGAATCGACGATGATTCGATAATCGCGATTGCTTTGTCTGCTTCGTCTCTTGTTCTGGTGAACCTTTTTGTTCTTCCGAACTCGTCTGTTCATCGTTCGACACGTCCAACCATCCTTTCAGCTAAAATGATTATATCATATTAGTACCTGGTATTAAAATGCGTAAATTGCTACCTTTTTAGTGTACCCTATGCAGAAAAGTCGAACAAGCATCCTTCCCTTATAGAAGTCGAACGATTTATTTATTTCTTCCTTTCAAATATGCTACGCTTAAATTATTCAACGTCAGGAGGTTTGTTTATGTGGAAAGAATTTAAAAAATTCGCGATGCGTGGGAATGTCATCGACTTGGCGATTGCTGTCGTACTTGGTGCAGCGTTCACTGCCATCGTGAACTCACTCGTCAATGATATCTTTATGCCGCTTCTCGGAATCATTATTGGAGGAATCGATTTTTCTGGCTTAAAAGCAAGTGTACTCGGAGTGGATGTGTTATATGGCAATTTTATTCAACAGATTGTGTCCTTCTTCTTGATCGCCATCGCCCTCTTCTTGGTTGTCAAAGTCATCAATCGTTTACAGCGTGAAAAAGAAGTGGAGGAAGCTGCTATTCCGACCCCAACGAAAGAAGAGCAACTGTTGACAGAGATTCGTGATCTGCTAAAAGATCGTTCTTTATGAATGCGAAGGCGCCCGACTACTGTCGTGGCGCCTTTTCAATGACATGACGCACGCGTTGGACCGCATTCGTCAATAGTGGAGCTGCTTCCCAAATCGCTTCTTCTAACGTCATGATTCGAGACACGATCGGAAAAATGGCGACGATGCCGGACTCCATATGCGATGTGTAATCGGACTGTCCGGTGAAGACGAGGGTCGGGACCCCATGCGTATTCGCAAGGCGTGCCAACCCATACGGTGCCTTTCCCTCAAAGCTTTGCGCGTCAAATTTACCCTCTCCTGTAATCAGCCAATCTGCTTTTTCTAACTGTTCTTCGAGCTTAGACCAACTGACCACTTCTTCGACGCCACTCACGTAGATTGCACCAAGCTGCAATAGCGCAAAGCCGATGCCGCCAGCCGCCCCTGCTCCAGGAAGTGCTCTTCTATCTACTTCAAAACAGTTCGCGTAGTGATCCAGGATCCGGTCATATCGCTTCACTACATCTGCCGCCAATCCTTTCTGGGGTCCAAACACATAGGCTGCTCCGCTTCCACCAATCAATGGGTTCTGTACATCGGAAGACATTCTCCATACGACCTCACGCGCACGCGGATGAAGACCGGACCAATCAATTGATACCACTTCTTCTACTCGATGGGGGATGGTCGATAGCACAGCACCGTTCGCATCAAGAAAACGAACACCTAACGCCTCAAGCAATCCTTTTCCACCATCCATCGTCCCGCTCCCTCCGAGCCCGATGGTGATGATCCTCGCCCCACGCTCTAGCGCTTGAACGATCTGTTGACCGACTCCGACTGAACTGTAGCGCCACGGATCGACATGAGCGAGGAGTGTCAATCCTGCTGTTTCCGCCACTTCGATTACCGCGTGCCTCGTTGACGGCTCGAAACCAAAACGTGCAACGCGTCGTGTCCCGTCCAAACACATGACGCTTTCTTCTATAATGGTCCCATCCGCATGTGTCGCAATCCAAGCATCCAAAAAACCTTCTCCTCCGTCAGAGATCGGTATGATGGTGACCTCATGCCCTTCAAGCGCACGAAGGACCGCTTGATTTGCTTCCATACTCGAAAGTGAGCCTTTGAATGAATCCATCGCGACTACAATCCGCATTGATGCTTCTCCCCCTTTGTCTATAAAAAAACCGCTTCTCGGCTCGAGAAGCGGTAGGCGTTATGGACGTAACGCCGTGACAAGCCCCATCATCTGATCGCTCATCGACATCGCCCGTGAGTTCATTTGATATGCTCGTTGTGTGATTGTCATATCAGTCATCTCTTTCGTCAAATCAACGTTCGATGACTCGAGTGTCCCTTCAATCAATAGATTTCCGAGTGGACGATCGACTTCGGTCTCCAAATCCGCTGCGAACACGTTATCTCCGAGCGGACGTAATTCCGACGTATTGCGGACTTCTACGATGTCGAGACGTCCGAATTCTTGTTCAACGCCATTCACACTCGCAACGACCACACCGTCTTGACGAATGCGCTGATTCGTCGCATCGTTCGGCATCGTGATTGGATTACCGTCATCTCCAAGAAGCGGATTCCCGTTCACATCAACGAGCGTCGTCTCGTCACCGACTGACAATTGCATGTTTCCACTTCGAGTCACCCCGACACCGTTCGGCGTGTCCACGACAAAAAATTGACGGCTCGCCTTTAAAAAGACGTCCAATCCACGATCTGTCGTACGTACTTGTCCGATATTGAACTGCTGTGTAATATCGGCGACATGTCCCCCGACTCCAATCCGAATCCCGTTCGGTGTGTCTCGACCGACTTCGAATTCAGGACGCGGTTGGTTGTTATACGCCTGCGACAATAGCGAAGCAAAATGCCCCTGTTGACGCTTAAAGCCGACCGTATCGACGTTTGCGATATTGTGACCTGTCACATCTAATTGACGCTGAAGTTGAGACAGAGAGTTGACCGAGTTATAAATGGACTGCATGGTGTTCCTCCTTAACGAATACGAGCGATTTCGATTGCTCGCTCGGCACTTTTATCATACGCTTGGACGACCTTTTGATTCGCCTCAAACTGACGATACGTCATCATCAAGTCTGCCATCGTCTGGTCGAGGTTGACGTTCGCTTCTTCAATAAATCCTTGTAGTACTTCGACCTGGGCCGGCGCCGGGGCATCACCCGTCACACGCCAGTCATTGCCGACTTGTTCAAGAGTCGTCAAGTCATCGATTTGGTAGGCACCAAGAGTCGCCACGTTTTGTCCAAGCGATGTGATGACACCATCTTTCCCTACTTGAAACTCGCTCGATGGCAGTTGGATTCGTTCCCCTTCATCAGAAAGGATATATCCGCCGTCCGCAGAACGAAGGAAGAGCGCCTCATCGATCGAGAAGCGTCCATTTGTCGTATACAACGTCTCGCCGCCTTGTTCGACCGCAAACATCGGGGCTCCCGCAAAATTAGTAGGTGCCTTTAAATACAGGTCGGTCGGGCTACCGGATTCTGTGATACTTCCAGCTGAGAAACGGGGCATTGTTTCTTGAAGATAGACGCCCATTGATAGGGTACCTACTTCTCCCTTCACGCGCGATTTCGCGTTATCCGGATTGCTGACTTGTGCAAGAAGCATCTCCGGAAACGAACGTACCACGCCATCAGACGCTTTGAAGCCTGGTGTTCTCACGTTACCAAGGTTGTTGCTCAAAATCTCTTGTTGGCGCTGCAGGGCATTCATCGCTCCCGCTGCTGTATATAATCCGCGTAGCATAATCGTCTTCCTTTCATCCTATAACATGATTCACTCTCTATATCGTACCAAACGAGCGTGACATTCACCGTTTTTTCAAAAAAGTTCATCCCATAAATTAGGATGAACTCTCTTCATTGACATGGTCGACCATCGGTAACTCAACAATCATCGTCGTTCCTTCTCCTAGTTGAGATTGAACAGAGATGGTACCACCGTGCAGTTGAACGATCTCTTTACAGATCGCTAAACCTAAGCCGGTTCCACCGATGCGTTTACTTTCTTCCGAGGCCGAACGATAAAATTTATCAAAGATTCGCGTCGCATCTTCTTCCGAAATACCTAATCCTTCGTCCGATATCCCGATTTGAATCGTGTCACCCTCACACGTGACATCAACCGTCACATTCCCACCGTTCGGTGAATATTTGATGGCATTGTTCAGGATGTTTGAGAAGACTTGACGTAATTGGGCCGGATCTCCTGCGACAAATAACGATTCGTCACAATCAAAGTGGAAGAAATGATGCTCCGTCGATCCTGCATGGATTTCGAGTAGATCTGATAATAAATCATATAGACTCTCTACTTTAAAGTCTGGTACGCTCATACCCGCCTCCATTTTTTGAACATCTAGCAAGTCACTCACGAGACGTTCGAGCCGCTTTGTCTCACTCGCAATCATGTCTAAATAGCGCTCTCGCTTCGTGTTTTCCAATTGACGCCTTTTGAGCAGTTCTGAAAAACCGAGAATCGAGGTAAGGGGCGTCCGAAGCTCATGGGATACTGTCGCCACAAGTTCTGTCTTCAAGCGATTGATTTCTGTTTCCTGGGTAATATCTCGTGAGACGAAGATGACACCCACGCGTTCATTTTGCAGATCAATCGGTTCGGCGTACATGCGAATCGTTTTCTGACCTTCCTGCATCGTATACGTATACGTTTCATCGAATATACCTTCTTCTTTTGCACGTTTTGTGAATTGATTCAACCTCTCCGGATCGTCAATCTGGTTCATGAACATCGGATAGTACATCGCAATCGGGTATAGACTGCCCCGTTCCGTTGATGGAAGTGGATGCTCATACAAGTCAAAGAGTGCACTATTCACGAATCGTTCATTCGTCTCGAGTTCCGTATAGACGATAGAATCGCGCATCGTGTGCAAAATTCGAGCGGTCTTCTCTCGTTCACGATCGACTTGATCTTGTTGGGTCCGAAGTGAGGTCGCCATCTCATTAAACGCTTTCGACAACTGTCCGACTTCGTTTTGTAGCGGTTTAATCGGGATGAGTGTCGCGCTCGGGTTGCTCGCGAGACGCTCACTGTTTACCATCAGCGTCTGCAGTTGATTGGTCAACCTTAAAATATATGGCTGCAACCCGACAAACAATATGAACAATGCCCCGAGTAGAATCAAAAGCCACATCCATTGGGCTTTCACTAACTGTTTTGACAGCGCATCTCGCAATTCACTTTCTTGAAAATCAAGATTTTGTCGATAGTCGGTAAAGACCGACTCCATATCGACGATGCTCGCACTCATATCGGCAGCACTACTTGAGTTCAGTTTAAATCGTGTCTGAGTCGATGTTTCATTTTTCGGCATGAATTGCCCTACGGTGCGCATCTGCAGGAACGATTCATCGATTTCTCCTGCCTGCTTCGCAATCACATACTGCTCAAGTGCCGGCATGACGCGTGTCGTATAGATCGAGAAGAGAAGTCTCGCATCCTCTGCGAACTGTACTTCTTCCACGTTTCTTGCCTGTTCTTCGAACCATGTCGTTTGCTCGTCGATATTCGTTTGAGCTGTTCTTACTTCTTCTAATAGCGCACGTTCTCCTAACAGGACGTGCCCTCGTAATTCATATTGCATCGATTGCCACGTTTCAAACAGATCTGTCGCCCGTGCACGTTGCTCACTAATTCGTTCTAATTTTACGGTCGTCTCTTGAATCGATTGCTGTGTATAAAAATAGGTCCCAATCGATGTGAGTGTCACTAAGGCAATCAATATATAAAAAATCGTCATAACTTGTCGACTAATGCGTTGTTCAATCCAACGTTTCATGGAATGCCTTCTTCCTTCACTCTTAGAATGCCTCACTTCGTACGGTGAATGACTTTTTCTGTTCAAACAAAAAAAGTTCGGGTACGATGATGAGACGGAGAGTCACTTCAAAAATTCATTCACCTATTAGGAAGAATAACGGAATGACCTCACAAGAAACTCACAAAGATTGAAGGGAATGTGCTCATGACGCGTAATCGAATGACGTTTATCTTCATCCTTGTGTTGTTGGTTGGTGTCAGTCTCACTTTATTGATTCGACATCAGTCGATCAATCCGATCGTCACCGTTAACAAGGGCGAAGCTTCTCTTCTCTCTTCTACTGTCGACGAAGAGATTTTGCGACTAGACGGCTCATGGCGCTATGAGTCAGGGATTGTCACCCAAGTTGATCGCCGCTCCTATCGAACCATTCCGTTTACAACCCCTTATCGTGAATCCACCTATGAACTCGATCTCGCGTTGCCGAACGGTACGTATGCCTTGCTCATTCCAAAGTCCCTCTCCTCTTCTACGATTTTGATAGATGGGAAAATGGTTGAAACGGTACAAATTGGAAACAATCGTCTCGTCGAGCAGCCGTCTCTGCTCTTGCTCGATGATGAAACAAAACAATTCCGACTGACGATTCAACATGAACGACAGGCAGGTAATTTTGCACCCATCGAAGAAAGTATATTAGTCGGACCGTTACATGCCATCATGACCACTCAAAACGCTTATGCCGGCTACGAATTTTTCATATTGCTCATTTCACTTTTGATTGCCATGTTCTATGCCATCGTCTATCTCTTTCACCGAAATGAACGCTTGTACGGTTTCGGGACAGCTTTCTTTTTGTTGACGAGTTTTTCCATCATGTCCCGAGATGGCATGTGGATCTCGGGTAGTGATAAGTTGACGTTGAGTTTAGCCTTACTGAGCATCATCATGTTGATTGAGTTTTCAAGATGTTTGGAACGTGTGTCGTTTGACCGGTTTTTGGCCATTTCGAGGTACCCGTTGTACGGATTGACTGGTTTAGCCATCCTCTTGCCCGCTTCCGTTTACGAGGTGTTCGAATATTTTGTATGGATGATCGTTCTATTCATCACGTTCTTTTGGGTCGGCTTGAACATCGGATGGCTCCTTGAAAAGTATAAGACCGGCAATCCGCTCGAATTACTAACTTTCACACTCGCCCAACTCGTCGGGTATATCGGAATCATGACGTCAACGTTCATCGTTTCGCCCAATCAGCAGCTGTACGCCAATACGTTTACCATCATTTATTTCCTATTGATGTTTTTACTTCTACCGATTCACTTGTCTACCGACAAAAGAAAAAAACAACAAGTCGAAGTGTTGGCTTCCCAGCATGAGTTGTCCTTCTTCAACGCTCAAATCAAACCTCACTTCCTTTACAATACGTTCGGGAATGTGATTGCACTCTGTTACACGTCTCCACCCGATGCGGCTCGTCTACTCAGTCACTTAAGCACTTACGTCCGCTTCATTTTTGAAAATGGTCGAACCGAAAACGAGATATCGATTCGCCAAGAAGTCGATATGATTGACTCGTATCTCGCCATTGAACAGACGCGATTCCGTGATTCGTTCTACGTCGAGAAAAAAATTGATGAATCTCTTCTCGACTGTTCGATTCCACCTTTATTAATTCAACCACTCGTTGAAAATGCCGTGCGACATGGCCTCTATCGACACCCAGGACAAAAGCGATTGACACTTTCTATCCAGGAACGAAACGGAATGATTGAGATTTATGTTCAAGATACAGGGAGTGGTTTTGATCCAAACGTATCAAACAAAACATCTGGGATTGGGATTTGCAATATTAAAAGTCGAATCGAACACCTTCATGGTGCAACGTTTGACTTAGCTTCCACTTTGAAAAAAGGCACCACCATTCACCTGCGTTTACCAAAACAGGAAAGGACGAATCATTTAGATGCGTACGATTTTAATTGAAGATGAACATCATATTTTAGGGATGATGGAGCGGATTGTAAAAGAAGAGCCGTCTCTTGAGTGGGTTGGTTCATTCCAAAGTCCGGTTCAAGCTCTCACTTTTATTCAAGAGCACCCGGTAGACCTTGTCTTTTTAGATATCGAGATGCCTGAAATGACGGGGCTCGAATTGGCGACCTATTTGCCAGAACGGACACAAGTCGTCTTCACGACCGCCCATCAACAGTATGCCGTTGAAGCGTTCAATTTGCATGCCACGCATTACTTGTTGAAGCCCATCACAGAGCAGATGATTCATAACGTCATTCCGCGTATCATCCAGCGCTATGAGGCGATTCAACAAAAGAATCTCAATCAATCTTGTCGCATACAATTTCTAGATCGTTTTTCGGTACGAACACAAGATGGAAATCTTGTGAAGTGGCCAACACAAAAAACAGAAGAGTTATTTGCCTTCTTAGTTTTTCATCGTAAGCAGGTCATTAATAAGTGGGTACTTGCCGAAACCCTTTACCCGGACATCGATGAACCACAACGCGCCTTACACAACGTATACAACACGATTTATCGATTGAAAAAGACGTTAGCTGAACATGAACTCGATATAACTGTTAATACAATAAATAATGGCTATTCGATCGAACTTGGTGATTCCTGTGCCTGTGATTATTATGATTGGCTTGATGCACCAAATCCTTCAATTTCTAAAACAGACTTAAAAAATCGTTTATTTGTTGATAAAGACTATACATGGCATTGAAAAAGACATCTCACACTTAAAGTGAGATGCCTTCTTTTTATTGTATCCATCGAACGTTCTCTATTAGCGCCCAGTAAACCCTCCGTCAACGTGAAGATGTTGGCCATTCACCCATGCGCCGTCTGGGCCCATCAAGAAAGCGACGAAGCGAGCCGTATCTTCAGGCGTCCCCATTCGCTTATAAGGAAATAATGGTAGCAAGTGTTCGCGAAGTTCGTCATTGATCCAACCCGTATCCGTCGGTCCCGGATCGAGAGCATTCACCGAAATGCCGTATTCTCCTAATCCATTCGCCAACGCAGGTGTGATGGCAATCAATGCACCTTTCGTTGCGATGTAGGCCAGGTTATTCGCATCCGGTCCCCCCGATACGAAGAACAGGATTCGCCCATCTTGATGTCCCGCTTGTTTATAGCGCTCAATAAACGCAAAGGTGAGTCCGAGTGTCCCTTCGTTATTCACCAGGTAATGTTTTCTCAATACGTCGGTTGTAAAGTTCTCAACGTTGACATGTCGCTCATAGGTCGCGTTATGAATCAGCCTGCTCGGAATCCCGAGCTTGGCTTCAATCCGATTAAGTAGCCCGACTTCGTCACCCGAGGCTAGGTCATACGCCTCATGTTCGACACGGGCACCCTGTTCGGTCAACTCTTGAACGAATCGTTCGATGAAGTCTCTCTCTTCCCCGATTCCGTCGGTCGCGTCAAACGGACTCCAGTGTGTCAAATAAAGGTTGTGCCCTTCATGTGCTAGTTTTCGTGCAATCGCAGCTCCGATGCCTTGATGGCGGCTGACGCCCGTAATGAGTGTAAGTGGTTTGTTCATGATGTCCTCCGATTCTATTTGATTATTCTGTTCAGTCTATTAGTGAATCGGCGCCATCATGATTCCCCTCACATTGATTAATGATTTCATTATATACAATTTTTCCCACGAATGACCTATATATTCGTATCCTCTTTAGATATGATGGACATATATGATTCATCACATCGGTATTGGGAGGCGCTTATTTGAAAAAGTTGATCATAACGACATTTTGTACATGGATATTGAGTGCTTTGCTCTATGCTGCCTTGACGGATGAATCATTTGTCACGCTTACCCAATCCGTCGACGTCAATCAGAACGTGTTGGAGCGATACTTGACAACTCAAGTCATGTCTCCTAATTTCGGTGGGGATGTTTATGCCAGCTGTCAAATCCTCGGGACGAGTACGACTCGACAGGAAGTGTATGTATGGGTGCTTCTACAAGAATATTATCCTAACCATCAACAACTTGAGCGAGGGACCGGAATATCTGCTCCAATCGTCTTACACATTGACCATTCCTCAGGAGTCTCTCGGATTGTCAATCATACGTTACCTCGAGATGGCTCATATTATCCTGGCGACTTACATACCCTATTCCCATTACATATTTCTATCGGCTTAATGTCTCACCCAACAGGACTTACCAACCGTCTCCAACGTCAACTTGAATCAGAGTTACCCCTTCCTGTTTCAAATACATATTGAAAGGATGAATCCCATGAGCCTCATTCAACAAATCAAACAAATCTACATCCCTGTCAAAGATTTAGACCGTGCCGTTCAATTCTATCGAGACACGCTTGAGGTACCCTTTCTCTTTCAAGCAGGATTGCTCGCATTTTTCGACTGTGGGGGCGTTCGCCTCATGTTGTCCCCTCCAGAGAATGATGTTTTTGCAAAATCAAGTCCAATTCTCTATTTGAGTATCGCATCCATCGATGATGCTTATGCTCAGTTGAAAAATGCAGGAGTGACTTTCATTGATGAACCACACTGTGTGGCAAAAATGGGGACGACAGAAACGTGGATGAGTTTCTTCAAAGATTCTGAAGGCAACGTGTTGGCACTCGTCTCCGAAATATTGAGTTGAACATACAAAAAACAAGCGACCGCACGCGGTCGCTTGTCTGTTTATTTCAATCGATCTAAGTTTTCGAGCATGATTCCCGTTCCGTGCGCGACACTGAGTGTCGGCTCCTCAGCCATCATGACCGGCAACATGACACGTTCTGCGACAAGTTGATCAAGACCGTGAAGGAGTGACCCCCCACCTGTCATGATGATTCCGCGGTCGATGATATCCGCCGCAAGTTCTGGCGGTGTCTGTTCAAGGACACGTTTCGCCGCCTCAACGATTTCATTAGCGGATTCAGCCATCGCTTCACGAAGTTCTTCTGACGTGATAGTAACCGTACGTGGCAATCCACGTACCATGTCACGTCCGCGAATATCCATCGATTCGTTACGCCCTCCTGGGAAAACCGTCGCGATTTCTTTCTTGATTTGTTCAGCCGTACGTTCTCCGATGATCAGCTTGTGCTTCTCTTTGATGGCACGAAGGATGTCTGTATCGAAGCGATCCCCTGCAATCTTGATGGTTTCACCGCAGACGATGTCTCCCATTGATAAAATGGCGACGTCGGTCGTCCCACCACCGATATCGATGATCATGTGACCGACCGGCTTCCAAATATCCATGCCTGAACCGACTGCTGCCGCTTTTGGTTCGACGGCGAGGAAAACTTCCTTCGCGCCTGCTTTCTCAGCTGCTTCACGAATGGCTTTTTCTTCAACCGGTGTGACGTTCGCAGGTGTACAAATCAGCATGCGAATTCCCCCGAAGAAGCCTCGGACTTGAATTTTCTCGATGAAGTGACGGAGCATTTCTTCTGTTGTGGCGAAATCGGCGATGACTCCGTCACGGAGAGGACGGATCGCCACGATATCACCAGGTGTACGACCAACCATCTCATACGCTTCTGAACCGACTGCTAGTACTTTTCCTGTAGAGCGCTTTATCGCAACGACTGAAGGCTCGTCTAAGACGATTCCTTTCCCTTTGACGTGAATGACAACGTTTGCTGTCCCTAAATCAATCCCGATATCTTTTGAAAACATGATGTATAGGTTCCTCCGTTCGATTCTTCATTGAAAAGAGCGAGAAGAGTCTCTCCTCGCCCTCTCATTCGTGCTCGTCTCTTAGTTCTGAACCATTTCTTCAGCAACTTCGACAGTTCCTTCAATACGCTCGATGTCAGCACCGAGTGCTTGAAGTTTCTTGTGGAAATCAACGTATCCACGGTCGATATGATATAAATCTCCAACGCGTGTTTCTTCTTCCGCGATGAGACCTGCTAGAATAAGTGCTGCTCCGGCACGAAGGTCCGTTGCGACAACTTCCGCTCCTTGAAGGCGTACGCCACCTTTGACGATTGCCGAACGTCCTTCAATCTTAATGTCTGCGTTCATACGGCGGAACTCTTCGACGTGCATGAAGCGATTCTCAAACACCGTTTCCGTGATGACAGAAGTGCCGCCCGCTTTCAAGACGAGTGCCATCATTTGTGACTGCATGTCTGTCGGGAATCCCGGGTGTGGCATCGTCTTCACATCAACCGGCTTCAATTCGTCTGGTGCCGTGACACGCATGCCTTCTGCCGTATCCTCGAAGTGGACACCCATCTCTTCCATTTTTGAAATCAATGGACGAAGGTGCTCACGTTCTGCACCGATGACTTCGATGTCACTACCGGTGATTGCCCCTGCGACGAGGAACGTGCCTGCTTCGATGCGGTCAGGGATGATTGAGTGTTCTGCACCGCGAAGTGTTTCGACACCTTCGATGCGGATCGTTTCTGTACCTGCCCCACGGACGTGTGCGCCCATTCCGTTTAAGAAGTTCGCAAGGTCGACGATCTCAGGTTCTTTTGCAACGTTCTCGATGATGGTCGTACCCTCTGCGAGCACAGCTGCCATCATGATGTTCTCTGTCGCACCAACAGATGGGAAGTCCAAGTAGATTTTAGCGCCTTGGAGACGGCCTTCTACAGAAGCTTCCACGAATCCGTTTCCGATGACCGTTTTCGCACCCATCGCTTCGAATCCTTTTAAGTGGAGGTCAATCGGACGTGAGCCGATTGAGCATCCGCCTGGCATCGCTACACGAGCGTGACCGAGACGGGCAAGAAGAGGTCCCATGACGAGGATTGAAGCACGCATCTTCCGCACGTATTCAAGCGGTGCTTCATCTTTGATGTCGCCCGACGCATCGACAGTTACTTCATTCTTTTCTTCATTGAACGATACCTCTGCACCGAGGTGACGAAGTACTTTGTTAATCGTGTACACGTCAGCAAGACGTGGTACGTTTTGTAAGATTGACTTTCCTTCGCTAGCTAATAGAGTGGCAACCAATGTTTTGAGTACGGCGTTTTTTGCTCCCTCAACGCGCACAGTACCTGACAGTTTACGTCCTCCACGGACTACGATCAAATCCTTCATATCTCTCTTTGTCCTCCAACTTCATTGTTTTTTTATATAGTGCGTCGATATCCGAATCCGGATGTGATGATGTCGATTATTTGAATGGTTTGCAAAACGTGATGATTTTTCATTCATTAATCAATCTGAATAATAAATAAGTGCAAACTGAATGAAAAAACATCATGTCAGACGAATTTATCCTACATGATAATCATATAGGAGTCGTTACAGCAGGATTACAGTTTGTTAAATATTCTGCGACTACTGTATAGGTGCGAGCGCCTGCGCCAGTCGAATATACTCCAAAAAGAACTGGGCAATCAGCGAACCGAAGACAACCGCTACGAGGACGCGCAAGACAGCAGCTTGCGGACTCCTCACTTGATTGAGCACCTTGTCCCATTTGACGGGTAAGAGTGCCCACCAAGCAACGTAGATCGCTATGATATAAATCGCTAGCGAAAATACGGTATTGACCATCGACGATTCCCCTCTTTTCTAAAATTCGTACCATTTTCAATCATATCATGACATGTTAGAGAAAAAAAGACTTAGGGTCTTAAGCTTCGAGCGGTTTGAACCATTCGATCAACTCACTTTCTCTACAAGCACACCAAAAGGGACGTCATCAGCAGTAAGGCCATACTACAGTAATTGACGCCCCTCACATATTTCAAACATTATTCAATCGATTCGTCAAGGCTACGAGACCATCGAATCGCTTCGACGTAATATTGAGACCAATCCGAATCTGTGTTATGGAGTGGAATCGTCAACTGTTCGTAGGCGATCACATCCTCTAACAACTTTCGCAAACCATTCTGTTCACCGAGTAACGCTGCCTTAACAGGAGGCGCCACCGGAAGCTCTGCAATCAACGTTTGCATCGCCTCATCGAGAATGACGTCGAGTGATGAGAAGATTCCTGTAATGAATGCATCAAACGGTAATACATCTGTCAATGTATCCTCCGCAATCAATTCCATCATTTTTCCGCGGATGACACTCTGTTTGATCAGTTCTTTCGATTCAGACGTCTGCATCTCCCGTAAGAGCATCAAATACGACCATCGTTTCAACTCATCTAGTCCGATTCGTGCGACGGCTTGCTCGATGGATTGAATGGTATGTCGACCTTTTTGATACACCGTATTGACTGAGCGAAGCATCTTATAGGATAAGTCGACACTTCGCTCAATTTGCGATGAGATCCGTCGGAAGCTCGGTTCCGGACGATCGAGCTCTTTTAACACTTCAATGAGCGTGTGACGTAACGGATGGACTTCGGCCCCGTGCACCACGATGGGGCGACTAAAGAAGTATCCTTGGAACATCTTATATCCGAGTCGTTTCGCAATCTCGTACTCTGCGGGTGTCTCGATTTTTTCCGCCAAAAATTCGACTCGGTGTCCGAGCGCATCAATCAATTTTTGCTGCTGGTCCACCGGGGTCGCTTGATAGTCGATTTTGATGATGTCGGCGAGTCCAATCAATGGGCGATACTTCTCTTCAAATACGAAATCATCCAATGCAATCGTATAACCTTGACGTCTCAACGAGCGGAGAGACTGTAATACTTTTTCCGTCGGTTCGACATGTTCGAGCACTTCGACGACGAGCGATTGACGGGGTAGCAACGAAGGCACCTCCCCTTCAATCAACGTCTGAGGGAAGTTGATGAACGCACGCGTACCTTCTGTCAATTCCCGAAAATTGAACACAAGGTACGCGTTATGAATGACGTCAGCCGTTGCTAACGAATCATCTACATTCTCAAAAATATTATTTTCGCTGCGGCGATATAACAATTCGTAGCCGCAAACGCGTAATTGTTGGTCAAAAATTGGTTGTCGCGCAACGTAAACTTTCATTCCCTAATCTCCTTTACGGTAGTTCCCACCTTTATTATCGGTCTTCTCCCATATATTTTTTACTAGTCCCGTCATTTAGAAGCACGACAAAAGACCCATCTTTTCCAAAACCAACAAAAAAACTCCCACACTTTCGTGTGAGAGTCATTCTTATTCTTTCATATCGCGAATGCTTAAGCGGTTGATCGCTTTTTTGAGCGCAAGTTCCGCACGACGAAATTCGAGTTCCGAGAGCTTCGTGTCTTGAAGACGACGCTCGGCACGAACCTTCGCCGCAGAAGCGCGGTCATAGTCAATCTTATCCGCCATTTCGGCTGTTTCAGCTAAGATCGTCACCGTGTCGGGACGAACTTCCATGAAACCGCCGCTGATTGCGATCAGCGTGCGTCCACCATCTTCGTGGCGCAGCTTGAGGACTGAGACGTCGAGTGGCGTCACCATCGGGATGTGCTTCGGTAAGATACCGAGCTCACCAGTGACCGATTTGGCGATGACCATTCGTGCGTCTCCTTCAAAGGCTGCACCATCCGGGGTGACGACGTTGACGTGAACAGTATTCATCGTCTAGTTTCCCCCTTCCGCGTAGGTCTTAGACCAACGTCTTCGCTTTTTCGATGACGTCTTCGATTGGACCGACGAGACGGAATGCATCTTCAGGAAGATCGTCGTGTTTACCTTCGAGGATCTCTTTGAAGCCGCGTACTGTCTCTTTGACTGGCACGTACGAACCTTTTTGGCCCGTGAACTGCTCAGCCACGTGGAAGTTTTGTGATAAGAAGAACTGAATACGACGTGCACGGTGAACCGTGAGTTTATCGTCTTCAGACAACTCGTCCATCCCGAGGATGGCGATGATGTCTTGAAGTTCTTTATAACGCTGAAGCGTCTGTTGAACGTTACGTGCGACCTCATAGTGCTCTTTCCCTACGATTTCAGGAGAGAGGGCACGTGAAGTCGATGCGAGCGGGTCAACGGCTGGGTAAATCCCCATCTCCGAAAGACGACGCTCAAGGTTTGTTGTTGCATCAAGGTGAGCGAACGTTGTTGCTGGAGCCGGGTCCGTATAGTCATCGGCTGGTACATAAACCGCTTGAATCGATGTAACCGATCCTTTTGCAGTCGATGTGATTCGCTCTTGAAGCATACCCATTTCAGTCGCAAGCGTCGGCTGGTAACCTACCGCCGATGGCATACGTCCAAGAAGGGCCGAAACCTCAGAACCTGCTTGTGTGAAACGGAAGATGTTATCAACGAAGAGAAGAACGTCTTGTCCTTGCTCATCACGGAAGTATTCTGCCATTGTCAAACCAGTCAAGGCAACACGGAGACGTGCACCAGGTGGTTCGTTCATCTGACCGAAGACCATCGCTGTTTGCTTGATAACGCCTGAGTCCGTCATCTCGTGGAACAAGTCATTTCCTTCACGCGTACGCTCACCGACTCCTGCGAATACAGAAATCCCGCTGTGCTCTTGCGCGATGTTGTTGATGAGTTCCTGGATGAGGACGGTCTTCCCTACACCGGCACCACCGAAGAGGCCGATTTTACCACCTTTGATGTATGGTGCGAGAAGGTCGACGACTTTGATCCCTGTTTCAAGGATTTCAACTTTCGTTGACAATTCGTCAAATGTTGGCGCTTGACGGTGAATCGGTGCACGAAGCACGTCAGCTGCCACTTCTTTATCATCGATTGGGTTACCGAGAACGTTGAAGACACGTCCAAGTGTCGCTTCTCCAACTGGTACCGAAATCGGTGAACCTAAGTCAAGTACTTCCATACCGCGGCGAACGCCGTCAGTTGAGTCCATCGCAATCGTACGGACCGTGTCGTCACCAAGGTGAACAGCTACTTCGAGCGTCAAGTCGACACTAACATCGTCCGCTGTCGCTGCCACGTGTGTGACTTTGAGAGCGTTGTAGATGTTCGGTAAGTGGTTGTCGAACTTTACGTCGATAACTGGGCCCATGACTGCGACTACGCGGCCTTTCATGCCGTATTCGTTCATCGTGTTAGCCTCCTACAATCTAGAGGGCGTGCGCTTATTCAAGCGCCGACGCACCTCCGACAATCTCTGTGATTTCTTGTGTGATCGCTGCTTGACGCGCGCGGTTGAATTTGAGTTTGAGTCCGCGAATGAGTTCATCCGCATTGTCTGTCGCACTCGACATCGCCGTCATCCGGGCTGCGTGCTCTGACACTTTCGCATCGAGCAATGCGCCGTAGATGAGTCCTTCCGCATAACGTGGGAGGAGCGCCGCTAAGATCGTTTCTTCTTCTGGTTCGTATTCATACATCACATTGGATGCGGACTGTTCGATATCCCCGAGCGGGAGCAATTGTTGAATCTTCACTTCTTGGCTGATGACCGAGATGAACGAGTTGTAGCAAAGCTTCAATTCATCAATCTCGCCCTCGCTGAAGGCACCTACCGTCTGTTTGACGATTTCTGCGACTTCAACAAAAGTTGGTTGGTCGTTTAGCCCTGTCATCGCGCTATACACCGGAATGTTGCGTGACTTGAAGAACTGGACACCGACTTTCCCGATTACGTAAAGACGATACTCATCTGTTGATGTGTGCTTGTCTTTGAGTTCACGGTACACGTCACGCAAGACGCTGGCGTTGTATCCACCTGCGAGTCCGCGGTCTGACGTGATGACGATATAACCAGTCCGTTTGACGGGACGTACTTGAAGCATCGGGTGTGTCGCGCCTGATGTACCACCGGCGATCGACGAGATGACTTCTTGCAACTTGTCCATGTACGGCTTGAAGTTGGCGTTGTTCCCTTGGGCCCGGTTCAACTTTGATGCCGACACCATGTTCATCGCTTTCGTGATTTGCTTCGTGCTTTGGGTCGAGGTGATCCGCATCTGGATCTCACGTAATGATGCCATTTCGATTCACCACCTTAATAGACGCTCGTCACCGGATTAAACCGATGGCGAGAACGTCTTTTTGAATTCCGTAATTGCGTCGACCATTGCCTCGTCTGAAGGAAGGTTTCCTGTCTGACGGATTTCACGGCAGAGGTCTTTACGGTTTTGGTCGAGCCATGCGTTCATTTCTGTTTCGAAACGACGGATGTCTGTGACTGGGATGTCATCGAGATGACCTTTCGTGAGTGCGTAGATGATGATAACTTGCTTGTCTACAGAAAGCGGTGCGTTTAAGTCTTGTTTCAAGACTTCAACTGTACGCTGACCACGGTTCAACTTCGATTGTGTCGCTTTGTCGAGATCTGATCCGAACTGAGCGAACGCTTCGAGCTCACGGTATGACGCGAGGTCAAGACGAAGTGTACCTGCAACTTTCTTCATCGCTTTCACCTGTGCCGAACCACCAACACGTGATACCGAGAGACCGGCGTTGATCGCTGGACGTACCCCAGAGAAGAAGAGGTCCGACTGAAGGAAAATCTGACCGTCTGTGATCGAGATAACGTTTGTCGGGATATATGCTGAGATATCCGATGCTTGTGTCTCGATGAACGGAAGTGCTGTCAATGAACCACCGCCGAGTTCGTCGTTCAACTTCGCAGCACGCTCAAGAAGGCGTGAGTGGAGGTAGAAGACATCCCCTGGGTAGGCTTCGCGGCCTGGAGGACGACGGAGAAGGAGCGAGAGCTCACGGTAAGCTGCCGCTTGTTTCGAAAGGTCATCATAAACGACGAGGACGTGTTGTCCGCGGTCCATGAAGTACTCACCCATCGATACCCCAGCGAATGGTGCGAGGTAAAGAAGTGGTGCCGGCTGTGATGCCGATGCCGAAACGACGATTGTATAATCGAGTGCGCCGTTTTGACGAAGCGTCTCTACTACGCCACGTACAGTCGATTCTTTCTGACCGATAGCAACGTAGATACAAATCATGTTCTCTTCTTTTTGGTTGATAATCGTATCGATGGCAACAGATGTTTTACCTGTCTGACGGTCACCGATGATGAGCTCACGCTGACCACGACCGATTGGAACGAGGGCGTCAATCGCCTTAATTCCTGTTTGAAGTGGTTCGTGAACCGATTTACGTGCCATAACGCCGTAAGCTTTACGCTCAATCGGGTTATACGTGTCAGTTACGATTGGTCCAAGACCATCAATCGGTTGTCCGAGTGGGTTGACGACACGTCCGAGGAGTGCCTCACCAACTGGAACTTCCATGATGCGACCTGTACGTTTGACAGAGTCGCCTTCTTTGATCCCTTTGTAATCGCCAAGGATGATAATCCCGACGTTACCTTCTTCTAAGTTTTGCGCCAAGCCCATTACGCCGTTAGAGAACTCTACGAGTTCCCCCGCCATAACGTTATCGAGTCCGTGTGCACGAGCGATACCGTCACCTACTTGGATGACTGTACCTGTCTCGCTGACTTCGATTTCAGAACCGTACGAAGCGATTCGTTCTTTTAGCAGGGCGCTGATTTCTTCAGCTTTGATTGTCATTGAATTCACCCCTATTTCTTACGCATTCAACAATTCACGCTCGAGGCGTGTCAATTTCGTTTCGATCGTATCATCGTACGTCGTGTATCCGACTTGGACACGGAGTCCACCGATGACTTCTTCATCGACGACGTTCTTCAATTGGAGCGTCTTCCCGAGCTTCTGTCCGAAGACGAGTTCGACGTCTTTCAAGTCTGTTGCCGACAACGGGTAGGCGCTTGTGACAATACCCTCTGCAATCCCACGGTAGTCGTTGATCAATTCGCGGACGTAACGTGGCAATGCGCGAACCTCTGCCGCACGGTCGTTTTCGACCATGACGAGAAGTGTGTTCACGACAATCGCCGTCATATCACCAAAGCTGTCTTTTAAAAGCTGTGCAAGCTCGCTGTCACTGACTGCCGGATTCGTTAAGAGATCCATGAGCTCAGGAGTCGCGTGGAGCACTTCATCGAGCAGACGCACTTCCGCTTCGACTTGGTCGAGCGTGCCTTGTTCCCGCGCTAAGTCGAAGAGCGCTTTGGCATAGCGTTTTGCTAGTGATGCGTTCATCAGTTCGCACCTTTCGCTTTAGACAGGAAGTCTGTGACGAGGGCACGTTGTTTCGCTTCATCGCCTTTAAGGTCTGATTGAAGGACGTGGCGTGCTGCCGAAAGCGCCTGTGTGACGACTTCCGTTTGAAGAGATTGCTTCGCAAGCTCACGCTCACGCTCAATCGCTTTCTCTGCCTCGATTTTAATTTGTTCGGCTTCCAAACGCGCCTGCTCCACCAAGCGTGCTTGTTCTGCTTCTGCTTGTCGACGGCTTGCGTCGAGCATTTCTTTTGACTCAGTACGTGCTGCACTGAGTGCGTCACGTTGTTCAACGACATAATGTTCCGCATCTTTGCGGCTCTTTTCAGCGAGTTCAATTTCGTTCGCTACATACTCTTCACGCTGTCTCATCATTCCAAGGAGTGGTCCCCAAGCAAATTTCTTCAACAGGGCCAAGAGTACGAGGAATGTGAAAATTGTAAAGATCATATCCAGAATGCGGAGGCCTTCGCCGCCAGCACCAGCTGCAATCATCATCGTATCCATGCATACCCTCCTCTTGACTAAATAAGTGAGGGAGACGTGCTCCCTCTCATGCTATTCTCGTTAACTCGGAATCAAGAGTTGAGGAGAAGGAAACCGACAGCCACACCGATGATCGGGAGGGCCTCAACTAAACCGATACCGATGAACATTGTTTGACGAAGTTCGTTTTTGAGTTCTGGTTGACGTGCTTGTCCTTGTACTGTTCCGTATACGATCAAACCGTTACCGATACCAGCTGCGAGTGCTCCAAGTCCGATAACAAGTGCTGTTGCGAGAAGATTAAGTTGTTCCATTGTGTATATTCCTCCTAAAAGTTAAGTAAATAATTTGTTTGTAACGCTTTGGCGAGATGTCCGAATCAATGTTCGGCCGAAGCTTTGTGCCCGATGTACACCATTGCAAGCGTCAGGAAAATGTAGGATTGGATAACCCCGATAAAGATTGAGAAACCTTGCCATAGAATCATTGGGAAGACCGCAAAGATTGCACCGAGCGGGTTGAGTGCGCCTTCGGCTGTAATCGCGAGTCCCAAGATGATGGTAATCATGATTTCACCGGCAAAGATGTTACCGTATAGACGCAAACCGAGTGTCAACGTGTTCGCAAACTCCTCGATCAATTTGATCGGAAGCAAGAACCAGACTGGTTTTACGAATTCCGCTGAATAGTGCTTGAACCCGTGTAGCTTCACCCCGTAATAGTGCGACATTGCAACGACGAGTGTCGACAACGCCAAGGTTACGTAAGGATCGGCCGTCGGTGAGTTGAACCACAAATAGTGTCCGGAAATGACGTTAAACGGTAGACCCATCAAGTTTGAGAAGAGAATGAACAAAATCAACGTCATCCCAAATCCGATAAAGCGTCCTCCTGTCTTCCAGTCCATCGCACTTGCGATGATTCCACGCACGAACTCCGCGAAGAATTCCATGAAGTTTTGTTTGCCAGTCGGCTTCATAGCTAAACGTCTTGTTCCCCAGATGGCGAATACGAAGACGAGTAACGCTGCTATTAACACTGTAATGACGTTCGTCCAGCTCCCGTATAACGTATAGTCCCCAAAGTGCAGAGAATATGTGGGAAACTCATGACCCATTAATATTCACCTCTTTTCCTGCTGAGCTGGGCAAGTGTAAACTCGCCAAATTGTATGATGTGGCCGGCGATTAGACCAGTTACCACCGCGATGACGGACACTCGATCCTCGTAGAGAAGACCGACTATCACTGCTAACGCACCGACCGCCATTCTTGAAACGGTCCCGTGCGACTTTGGTCGTCGTCCATGTTCGATGACGTCATACATGCGTATGACACTTCGATTCTGCATATGTAGAATGATGAGACTTCCGACCCCACCGATGAACAATCCGAGAAAAACGGCTTTGTACATCGGGACGATGAAGGCGCCAACTAACAAAATTGCAAACCATATGGTAAACCATTTCGTATAACGCTTCATCAACTCTTTTTGTGCTTTTCTGTCTGCTTGAATCGTATTCATTCGTCCTCTCCTGTCAATAAACTCCGAAGGGTGAGAACTAGCGCCGTAACCCCGAACACGAGTCCAAGGATAATCGACACATTCCAACCAAACGTGCCCCAAAATTCACGTCTTTCGCCGTACTGTCCGACGAGATAACCGATGACAATCGGTCCAGCAAGTGCTGTCGAGATTTGTGAAGCGAGCGAGGCATAGGATAGATAACGATTGTCTTTTTTCGCCATCCAACCCCCCCTTTCGAGTCTCACGTGCTTCCTTATTCTTTACGAATTCACACTCGCGTGACCATCAAAAGTCACACAAGTTCAGAGTAATAGAAATGGCATAAGAAGTCAATGAATTTCACAATTATAAAAGCGCTTTAAATCAAGTCGTATCAATAGTTTTACGCACTTCACAAACTAAACGATCGAGGCACTTTTTAAAGAAAGTGTGAAGAAACGTTGAAATAAAAATGTTGACTTTATAACATTTCACAAACGGAATCAGATGAAGAATAGTTCAGTTATACCCCCACGTTATGGAAAATTCAATCGGTAAACGCTTACGTTCACAAAGAATTACGAAACGTCGGTTGACTTCATTTTGAAATCGTTTTCAACGTCCTGTATCAGTATACCGAGGATGTTTTTACCATGTCGAGCGATTTCGCCCATTTTTTTGTGAGGAATCTCATCCGGTTCAAAATCGCTTCCTCACCACTGGTTACCTATCCGAAATAGCAGAATTCTATTTAAATAAGAAAGAATAGATATATTCCATCCTCGTTCGTCATTCTTCTCGCTCTCGTTTTGTGTCTATTTTGTGACATCTGTAAATGATAAATATTTTTCGTGTCATTCGTCAAAAAAAGCGAAAATCGCACAGGCGATTCTCGCTTTTAAGTCATTACTTCGTACCAAACAAACGGTCACCCGCATCCCCAAGTCCAGGAACGATATAACCGTGGTCATTTAATTTTTCATCGAGTGCAGCAAGATAAATCTCTACATCCGGATGTTCTGCTTGTACACGTTCTACGCCTTCTGGTGCTGCACAGAGGCATGCCAACTTGATTGACTTCGCTCCATGTTTCTTGAGTGATGCGATCGCATCAACAGCAGAACCACCAGTCGCGAGCATCGGGTCAACGACGATAAAGTCGCGTTCTGTGACGTCTGTCGGAAGTTTCAAGTAGTATTCGTGTGGCTCAAGCGTTTCCGGATCACGGTAAAGACCGATATGACCGACTTTTACGTTCGGCATCATTTTGAGGAACCCATCCACCATACCAAGTCCTGCACGTAAAATAGGGACGATTCCCAATTTCTTGCCGGCAATCATCTTTTGAGTGGAAACAGAGACCGGTGTCTCGATTTCTACGTCTGTTAGGGGTAGGCTGCGCGTGATTTCGTATGCCATAAGTGAAGAAACTTCGTCGACGAGTTCACGGAACTGCTTCGTCCCCGTCTCTACTTTACGCATAATCGTCATTTTGTGCTGAATCAAAGGATGGTCATAAACATGTACTTTTCCCATCTTGCTTCACTCCTCTCTCATTCTCTCTCGAGCATTGTACCCTAACTCTGTTGAGATGGGTAGAGCCAACTTCTATTTTATCAAAGGTCAGACGCGACTTATGGTTGAATGACCTGGAAATAATCATTGCCCGGAAGTTCATACGATTGTGATGTGTGTTGATCGACTAAATAGAGTTCTGTTTCCGTTTTCCATACGTCAAAGGATTGCTCGGTCAATTCTTCATACAGATGCAAGTCTCCGATTTTGACAGCTGTAGACGTTTTTTCATGCGGCTGAATATGAGACAAGGCGTCAAACAACTCTTGCGTTTTTGGTCCGTCTAGCCAGATTGTATCTTGATCCGATTCAAAAACGGCCAAGCGCGTTTCCCCTTCGGCGGGGCGCGTGGACATCTTGTTTGTCACAGGACGGCGGACATGTCCCCAAATTTCAAGGACCGTTCCATATGTTTTCGATAACGATAACGACGTCTCTTCAGCCACATCCCCTTCAATCGGTCGGTCCGATAAGATGATGCGTTTCATGAGTTCGCGATGATTTCCCTTTAGTGAAATCTCTTCTTTCGGATCGACTTTCATATAAGGAGCCTCATATATATTCGGTAGGACGAGTTGTTTGAGCGAGGACGCCTCTCCGATTTGTAGGGTGAGACGATCATCGGCCCGCCTCGTCAAGAAGACATACCCTTCATTTTCTCCGCTTTGAAACGGGTATAGTTTTGGTTCAATGATTGGGTCAAGTGTGCGTCCGTTTCGAATCGTCTCGAACGTCACATAGATTGCCCCCGTATCTGGCGTCTTATAACGAAAAACTGAATCGGATATCACTTCTTCATGCGTCTCGTTCAAGTTGAACGTACTGGTCACCGCTTTAAGTTCGTCGATACGCTCAAACTCAATCGTCGAAACTACGTTCGACTCTTGAAACCGCTCTGGCTCAAGCGCTTCATACGCTTGAATGGGCTCCACAGCAAAAGTTCGCTCCATCAACTCATTGCTGTTCGCACAAGTGAGGTACCGTTCATCTCCCGCTGCAAAATATTTCACTGTTTTGGAGCCGAGTACTTCATAGAGCGGATGATGAAACGTCACTTCCGCCACCATGGCTCGTCGCTCGGGCAAGACATCTGTCGGACGATGCTCACAGTATGTAAGCAGTTTCTCTTGTGTTTGTTTCGTTAATAGTATCTCAGGATCTTGCTCGACTCGATAGGAAGACAAAGGACGTAATTCGATTGCGTTCAACGTCTCGGCACCACATCCACTCAACAAGATACAACTGAGTAAGATTCCCCAATACGTACGCATTGATGTCCCTCCTCATTCCCAATTAGGTGGAAACCACCTAAATTTTTCTTGTACATCATAACATATAACCTATTTTTGTGATGATTTCAGAATTATTACGTTTCTGATGATTTGATAAAAGCGGTCCAATCCATTTTATGCCTCAACGTCTAGCCACAAAAAAAGAACTAATCCATCAAAAGATTAGTCCTTTTCGTTACACCATCAGTCGTTTTCTCGCTCATCTTCAGGTGAGTCATCTTGAGATGAGTCGTCCTGCGAAGAATCATCTTGTTCATTCTGGTCGTCCTCCGATTCCCGGTCGACTTCAACAACCTCCCCTTTTTGATTCAGTTCAAGTTTGACAGGGTCGCCGACACGCGGAGTGTCATCATCGATTTCAGAGCGTGCGGCAAGTGGATACACGTTGTCTTTCCCATCGATATTAATCGTGACGTCTTGATTTGTGAGTTTGACGAGCGTGCCGTAAATATACGTATCATCATCACCACTCTCACGGTCCACTTCCTTCACTTCGTCATCTCGGTTCAATTCGAGTTTTACCCGGTCACCCACTTGCGGTGTATCGTCATCGATTTCATGTGTCGCCGCTAAAAAGTATGTCGACTCTTTTCCGTTGAAGCTGATAGTGACATCTTCTTTCGATAACTTCACGAGCGTCCCGTATAGTTCATAGTCGTCTCCATCTTTCACTCGCGCTGCTAACGAATCATCTGATTCGCCACTTGAGCCATCCGATGTAGCAGCGTCATCTGGGTTGTCCGTTGATCGATCGTCACTCGCTTGATTGATTGCTTGTGGAACAATGACCGTATCCGTCTGATTCCCGTTTACGTAAAATCCAATTCCAACAATTGCCATGACGGCTAATAATGCGCCGATGATCCAGCCGATGCGTTTCATGTTTATTTCCTCCTCATGATGTGTTCTTCTTATTTTCATCATAAGCCTCTTCCGTGAGAGCATATTTAAGGCTTCATTAGAAGTTGATGAGAAAATACGAAATATTCATCATCGAGTCAGGAAAAATATACTGCCATCCGGATGATTCGATCTACTTCCTATCGTCCACTCATTCAAGTCCGCTACTTCTTTCGCAATCGCGAGACCAAGACCGCTCCCACTGCGATCGCGCGCTTCATCTAATCGGTAGAATCGATCGAACAGCCGATTCCTCACATCATCCGAAAGAATCGGTCCTCGATCGCGTACCTCAATTCGATCACTCTTCAAATGAAGGCTCGTCTCTTCCGCATACTTCAAACTATTGTCTAATAGGATGATAAGAATCCGCTGTAACGACTCACGATGACCAAACCAGCTTCCTGTAGCTTCAATAGGTAAATGGACGCCGTGCGACCGCAAAAAACGTTCTCCTATTGATTCCCCAAGTTCAGCTAAATCGATTTCTTCTCGCTCTACCTGTTCGAGTGCAGCAAATCGATTCAATTCGAGCATAGGTTCAATCAAATCATTTCGCATTTGACGCGACTCCGTTAAAATATGGTCAATCGCTTCGGCACGTACACTCTCATCTTCTTGTCCCCATCGTTGTAATAACTTCGCATAGCCCTCGATGACGGTCAACGGTGTCTTGAGTTCATGTGAAACATCGGCGACGAAACGACGTTGTTGCTCCATCGTCCCTTCGACTCGCTCGATCATATGATTAAATCCGTCCGAAAGAGTCGTCACTTCATCCTTTCGGTCAGCCACTTCGATTGTCTCTAACTTACCGGACTCCGTGATCCGTTCCATCGTTTCTGTCAATCGGCGTAACGGTGACAGACCTTGACGTAAAATCCACCACGTCCCGAGGAACGTCAAGAGAACGGCAAGGAAGAACATGACGAGAAAAATGGTTGCGAGCGCTTGAATCGTATTGCTCACATCTCGATCCTGAAAGCCGAACGCTAGTCCATCCGTCGTCGCGACCACAAACCAATCATCGATGAGGGCCGGTTCCCCGTAATTGATGGGAAACGTCGTTCCGTCTGGCACTTCTCCTCCGATGATTCCCCATTCGCCGTTTTCTTGACGTTCTAACACGACACTGTCCTCATGAAGCGACAATACCGCATCGCTATTACGGACATCTTCTTCCAAGAGATTCAACGCCTGCAGTAACACGTCAAAACGCGAATCGACAATTTCCTGTCTGGCGACGAACCAGGTCACGCCAAAGGAGACGAGAAGAAGCAACAGCATAAACCCTGTCATCGCCCACGCAATCTTTGTTCGTAGCATCGGTCACTCACCACGCTTCAACATATAGCCGACACCGCGAACCGTTTGAATCCAAGAGCCGGTCAATTTTTTCCTGACGTATCGGACATACACGTCCACGACGTTCGTATCCCCATAATAGTCGAATCCCCACACGTGTTCGACGAGTTGGTCACGCGTCAAAACTCGCTCCGGATTCTCTAAAAAGAAAACCAACAAGTCAAACTCACGTCGAGTCAACTCTACTTTCTTTCCGTCACAATATACTTCATGACGATTCACGTCGACAGTCAATGTCTCATATGTCAACACCTGTTCGGAATGGTCTTGACGAACAAGCTGGCGCATTCGTAAAAATGCCCGAATCCGTGCGAGCACTTCTTCTATTTCAAATGGTTTTGTGATGTAATCATCTGCGCCAAGATCGAGTCCACTCACTTTATCGTATCGATCGCCACGGGCCGTCACCATCAGAACGGGTAACAAAGGTCGCTCTTCTTTCAGACGACGGACCACCTCGAGTCCACTCATTTGAGGTAACATCACGTCAAGCAACACGAGGTCGACATCGTCAGCGAGAGCTCGTTCCAAACCGGTACGACCGTCTGTCGCCACCATGACCGCATATCCCGCATGCTTCAATTCCAACTCCAGTAATCGCGCAATCTTCGAATCATCTTCTACGACGAGAATCGTCTGCATCCTGCTCACTCCTTTGAAAAAACGCCGAGCGGTTCGCTCGACGTACTGTTATTCATTTCCCGAATTCAATCCGCAAAAAACAGACGAACGCCTTCCGGAATGGCTTGCTCGATTCGTCTTTCTAAATCATCTTCCCATTCATCCCACTTCGTATCGACTTGTTCCATCTGCTGTTCGACTTGCAGCGCCGCTAGCGATAGTTGCGACAGGCTAGCTTGTCCAGGTGAAGTGAAGAATAAAAATCCGGCAAGTCCGATTCCCATAAGTCCGATCGCCAATAAAGTTGTTCCAATGGTTTTCATTACACGTTTCATACACGCATCCCTCCTACCTCAAATCATACGACAGGAAAACGAGAAATCGTGGTGTACTTCATTAGAATTTCATGAGAAAAGGCGCTACTCATGTAGCACCTTACTCTTCGAGCACGGACTTCGCAATCGGTGCCCAATACGTCCCTTCCATCTCTGAAACGGTCGTCAATGTTTCACGATAAGCCGGGTCATTCGCTTTTTTCTCGGCAATCCCTTTCATCCAAAGGACATCCGCCTTATAACCGGATTCCGGATACGACTCGAGATAAGCCGCATAGTCCGCAATGTCTGCTTGTCCTAACTTATTGTCGACAAGAAGTCGATAAAATCCAACTGCTTGTTCTTGTCCGACTTTCGCGTTCCCGTCTAATAGGCGGTCGGCTTTTTCATACTGTTTGCCTTGGACGAGTGATTCTACCTCAGCCAGCGGTACGACATCCGTTGAGGTGTCCGGTGCTTCTTCAGTCGATTCCTCTGGCTTCTGTTCGTCCGAATCTTGAAGTTTCTCATTCTCTTTTTCGAGTCGGGCGACTTCTGCCTCGAGTTCTTCAAGACGTTCCGCGAGCGCTTCTTCTTCTGTCACCGTCTCGACAACGACTTCGTCCGGTTCGTCCGGCGTGACGACCGGCGGTTCGGAATCTGGCCAAAATACGAGCGCTACAGCTGCAAGACCAACGACAAGCGGGAGTCCGAGCCATTTCTTATCGAACTTGAACGCCTGTCGCCATTCGGCTAAATCCGAATGTTGGATGACAGCCGACGAGAACGAACGAAAGCGGCGCTTGGCCGCTTTTTTTCCGTTCGCCTTCACTTCTAGCGCAAGACCTAGTCGATGGAAAGCAGCAGGCACTTTCATCCCGAGGAGCGGCACGATTCGTTCGCTCGCTTCTTCATAATAGCCATGGTCGAGGAGCGTCGTGATGACACCGAACTCACTGGCGACAAGACGGAAAGAAGGATCGTATTCCCCTTTACGAGCCAACCATTCTGTCATATCGAACAATGGAAGTTCGGATAGCTCTCGTTCTGCTAGTGTCCGAATATCCATTGACTCAGCCTCGTTCAGGGTAAAGCGGGAACTTCGCCGTTAACGATTGCACGTCTTGAAGTGCTTCCGCGATTACCGCCTCGTCTTCATGTTGTTTGAGCACACGCCCGATGAGATGTGCCACTTCTTTCATATCCGCTTCTTTGAAGCCACGAGTCGTCATCGCAGCCGTTCCAAGACGGATTCCGCTTGTGACAAACGGTGATGCCGGGTCGAATGGAATCGTGTTTTTATTGACCGTGATTCCTGCTGCATCCAATGCATGTTCAGCTGCTTTACCTGTGATGTCGATTCCTCGAAGATCGACGAGCAAGAGGTGATTGTCCGTTCCGCCCGATACGATTCGAAGTCCCTCTTCTTCAAGGCCTGCCGCAAGTGCTTGTGCATTCGCAATGACTTGACGTTGGTAATCTTTGAATTCCGGTTGGAGTGCCTCACCGAACGCGACCGCTTTTGCCGCGATGACGTGCATGAGCGGTCCTCCTTGAATCCCTGGGAAAATCGACTTATCGATCGCTTTGGCGAACTCTTCTTTACAAAGAATCATCCCTCCACGTGGTCCACGGAGCGTCTTGTGCGTCGTCGTCGTGACGAAATGCGCATGTTCGACCGGGTTCGGATGCAGACCTGCTGCCACGAGTCCGGCGATGTGCGCCATATCGACCATAAGATAAGCATCGACACTGTCCGCGATCTCACGGAACTTCGCGAAGTCGATTGTACGTGGATATGCTGACGCTCCCGCAACAATCAATTTCGGCTTATGTTCCTTCGCAAGTGCAGCGACGACGTCGTAATCGATGTGTTCTGTCTCTTTGTCTACACCGTATTCGACAAAGTTATATTGCACACCTGAGAAGTTGACCGGACTCCCGTGCGTCAAGTGACCACCATGAGACAGGTTCATTCCGAGAACCGTATCTCCTGCTTCAAGCACCGTGAAGTAGACCGCCATGTTCGCTTGTGCACCCGAGTGCGGTTGTACGTTCGCATGTTCTGCACCGAACAATTCTTTCGCACGGTCACGCGCCAAGTTCTCAGCGACGTCGACAAACTCACAGCCACCGTAGTAACGGCGTCCCGGATATCCTTCGGCATATTTGTTCGTCAATACGCCTCCTTGCGCTTCCATGACCGCTTCTGAAACAAAGTTTTCTGAAGCGATGAGTTCGATGTTGTCGCGCTGACGACCGAGCTCGTGTTGCATTGCCTCAAATAATTCCGCATCCTGCACTTTCAACTTCGTCGTGTTTACCATGTGAAGACCCCCTTTAAATGTCTAAAAATCAACACCCCCATCGTACCACACGCTTGTTTTTTTGGGTATCGCAATAATCTGATGAAAAGTTGGGTATCATTAATAGGAATGTAACTGTGAGGAGGCCACTTATGATTGAGACAAAAGAACTGACGATCACACCGTTCGAACGGACACGAACGGTCCGAATTTACACACCTGTCGACTATGAGACGTCCGAAAAACGATATCCGGTCCTCTACATGCACGATGGACAGAACTGCTTTGCTGACGAGGATGCGAGCTACAACATGAGCTGGCGCGTCGGTGAATATTTAGACGCCTCGAAGCGTGACTTGATTGTCGTCGCCCTCGATAGTGCACCAGGCGAACAACGCCTCGATGAGTATGGACCATGGGAAAACCCTTATATCGGGGAGAGCTTGCTCGGTCGTGACATCGTGCTCGGCGGGCAAGGTTCCGCCTATATCGAATACATCGCGCAGGAATTGAAACCTCAAATCGATGCCGACTATCGGACGATCCCGGAAGCGACAGCGATGATGGGGAGTTCGATGGGTGGACTCATCTCGGTGTATGCCGCCTGTGTGTATCCAGACATCTTCAAGCGCGTCGCTTCCCTGTCCTCTGCATTTTGGTTCAACCAAACCGAGCTGGAACAATTGATTGAGGCGAGCGATTTGAAGGGAGTGGAACGTCTTTACTTGGACGTCGGCGCCAAAGAGGTCGAAGAGCCGATCGAAAATGGACCGACGAACGAGATGTATCGTGAGTCGAGCGAACGCGTGTACAACTTGTTAAAAGACAAGGTCGAACACATCCGATTCGAAGTGATTGAAGAAGGAGTTCACAACGAGCTCGCCTGGCGTGAGCGTTTCCCGATGGTCATCTCCTATCTTTTTGGAGAAGATTTATAATTTGAACAAAAAAGCATCGCATTCGGTCGAAAAACCTAAATGCGATGCTTTCTTCATTTATTTGGATACTGAGCCCGTGGCCCACCAATCAGTTTCGGTCTCGTGACTGCGAACGTGACGTACGCTTCGCCGAGATGCTTCGATGATAACCGAACCGGTATCGCGACCGGCTTCAAATGCATCCCAATTAATGTCGAGCCGATATCAATCCCGGCATCTGCTTGAATCGATTCGACGACACATGGCTCCTCGAAGTTCGCATACGCCTTCTCGGACATCGCCCCGCCCGCCGATCGGACCGGGACGACCGACACTTCTGTGAGACCGAACTGTTTGAGTGTCCGGCGCTCAACGGTGAGGGCACGATTGATATGCTCACACCCTTGAAACGCCAAATGGACACCTGTCTTTTCTCTAAATTCAAGGAATGCTTCCATCAATTCGCTTGCGACATCAATGGAACCTGCCTTCCCAATCGTTTTTCCGAGCACTTCACTTGTCGAGCATCCGATGACGAGAATGCGCTCATCATTCAACGGGAACCGTTCGTGAAGCTCCGTTAATAATCCGAGAAGTTCCGTCTTCATCGGGCTCACTTCGATTCGTAAGCTCTCATCTTGTCGACACGGTTTGAATGGCGACCGCCTTCAAAGTCCGTATCGAGCCACGTCGTTACCAAGTCGAGCGCAAGACCAGGTCCGATGACACGCTCGCCCATCGTCATGATGTTCGAGTCGTTGTGCTGACGTGTCGCTTTCGCGCTGAATGAGTCATGGACGAGTGCGGCACGAATTCCTTTGACTTTGTTTGCCGCAATCCCGATTCCGATTCCCGTACCACAAATCAAAATCCCACGATCGAACTCTCCTGCCGCTACCGCTTCTGCGACCGGGATGGCCACGTCTGGGTAATCGATTGAGTCTGCCGAGTGCGTCCCGAAATCTTTATACTCATGTCCGAGTTCCTCAAGCAAGGCTACGATTTCTTTTTTCAAGTTGAAGCCGCCATGATCGGCGCCAATTGCAATTTTCATTCGTTCATTCCCCCGTCTTCTTTGGTAGGCGTCTCGGTGGTTTCGTCACCTTTGACCCGTCATTCGTTAATTTTAACACAAGTCGATTCACGAGTGGTTCGAGTTCGTTTCGCACTTGGCGATACACATTCATCGAACCACCAAACGGGTCGTTGATGTCTCGCTCGAGCCCCGTCACGAATTCATAGAGCGTATACGTCCGCTCCGACAAATCCGGGTATGTATCCCGAATTTGCTCACGGTGCGCGCGTGTCATCGTCAAGATGATATCCGCCCAATTCCCTAACACCTCATCGAACGTCTGGGTGACATGATCGAGCTCAATCCCACGTTCTCTGAGAACTTGCAGTGCATTTTCAGAAGCATCGAATCCTTGCATCGTCCGTAGACCGGCTGAGCGAATATCAAACTCGTCCCCGGTCATCTTCGAACGGAGCAAGGCCATCGCCATCGGGCTTCGGCACGTGTTGCCACTACATATGAATAATACGCGTTTCATTGACATCGCGTGTCCTCCTCTATGTCTTTAGGCATCTTTCGTCGGGTGCACAACCTTTCCGCCCGCCGCTTTGTATAAACGGTTATAGACGGCTAATGCGACTCCGACCGGTTCAATCGTGTTCACATAAATCTCATCCACGTCTGTTTCATCAAATCGACGAAGCGCATCGTATAAGCGTTGTGCCGCCACTTCCATCGAGGTCCCAAGTGAATGCGTGACCTCAGCCGGTGTCGGGTTTTCGTCGAAGACGAGGGCACCGATTCGCAACCCCGCTTGCTTCCGTTCCTCGATGACACGCTCCAGATCTTCACGTGTGCCATCGACTAAAAAAACAGGTGCTGTCGGAGCATAGTGCGTGTATTTCATTCCCGGCGATCGTGGCGCGGCTTCATCGTTACTCAAATTGGCATCTAAGGCGACCGGTCCGATGACGGCTTCCATTTCTTCTCGCGTCACACCACCTGGTCGTAAAATCGTTACCGTGTCACCCGTACAATCCACAACGGTTGACTCGACTCCGATTCCGGTAGGACCTCCATCCACGATTCCTGCGATTCGTCCGTCCAAGTCATCCGCGACGTGTTGAGCGGTCGTCGGCGACGGTCGTCCGGAACGATTCGCACTCGGAGCCGCAAGTCCTAACCCTGACTTGCGAATCAACTCGAGTGCTGCCGGATGGTTCGGCATCCGGAGCCCGATGGAATCGAGGCCCGCGGTCACGAGCGAAGAAGCTCGTCCGTTTGAAGGCAAGATGATCGTCAAAGCGCCTGGCCAAAACGCATCCATCAAGCGTTTGGCAACAGGAGGAATCGAATCGACAAACAAACTCGTTTGTTCGATTGAAGCGATATGGACGATGAGCGGGTTATCCGACGGACGACCTTTTGCCTCAAAAATCTTTCGAATTGCCACATCGTTCATGGCATCTCCAGCGAGACCATAGACGGTTTCTGTCGGCATGGCGATGATTTCACCCGCTTGAAGAAGACGTACCCCCTCTTCAATCTCATTCGAATTAATCCATTTCGTTTCCATACGCAATCCCTTCCCTTACGGCATAGACGATACGGTCCTTGCCGTTTATATCTTTTAAAATACCCGTTTCTGCTTCAGGATAACGTTCAGACAGTAATGATTTCACATCTTGTCCTTGGTTATACCCGATTTCAAACGCAATCAAATGCCAATCGGCACGTAAGACGCGCACCGAATCCGCAATCAATTGCCGATACATGTCGAGCCCATCTTTCCCTCCAAAGAGGGCAAGATGCGGTTCGTAGCCGACGACCGTCTCATCCAACAATTCATCCGCCTCGATATAGGGCGGATTTGATACGAGGACGCGAATCGAGTGGTCCGCAATCGGGGCGAGCCCGTCGCCTTCATAAAATCGTACATTCGCACCAAGAGCGGTCGCATTCCGCTTTGCAACCGTTATTGCTTCCGGAGAAATATCAACGGTTTGCACGCGTACTCCGAGCTCAAGGCTCAACGTGATTGCGATTGCTCCGCTTCCCGTTCCGACATCGACAATCTCATCATCCTTCACGTGACGAAGTTGCCCAAGTACCCAATCAATCAATTCTTCCGTTTCTGGTCTCGGAATCAACACGTCCCGGTTCACTTCAAACGAACGCCCGTAAAAGGGAGCATGTCCGATCACGTGCTGTACCGGTTCTCCCATCAGTAAACGCTCGATTCCCGCCTCGAAACGTGCCGCTTCATCTGAGGACAATTCATCCGACAAACGAACGAGGAGACCCGTGCGGTCGACTTGTAGCACATGCATGAACCACCACTCGGCAGCCGCACGATCGCGCCCAGCTTCAACTAGCCGTTCTTCCGTCTGTTTAAGTAGCGCGGCAATCCGCATCATTCCGCATCCTCCATCAGACGTGCCTGTTCGTCCATGATGAGTGCGTCGATAATATCTTCGAGTTCGCCTGCTAGGACACGGTCCAACTTCTGAAGGGTCAAGCCGATCCGATGATCTGTGACACGACTTTGCGGGAAGTTATACGTGCGAATCCGTTCGGAACGGTCACCTGTTCCGACAGCCGATTTACGCTGTGCCGATAATTCTTCCATATGTTCGCTTTGCATCTTGTCATAGAGACGTGCCCGAAGGACTTTCATCGCCTTGTCTTTATTTTTATGTTGCGACTTCTCATCCTGGCACGATACGACGAGTCCTGACGGGATGTGTGTCAAACGGACAGCCGATTGCGTCGTGTTGACCGATTGCCCCCCTGGACCAGATGAAGTGAACGTATCGACCCGTACGTCCTTCATATCGATGTGCACTTCAACATCCTCCGCCTCTGGGAGAACGGCTACCGTTGCTGTGGACGTATGGATTCGTCCGCCCGATTCCGTCGACGGGACCCGTTGCACACGATGGGCTCCGTTCTCAAACTTGAGCTTTGAATAGGCGCCTGCCCCGTTAATCATGAACGTCACTTCTTTAAATCCACCGAGTTCGGTATAGTTCGCGTCAATCAGTTCCACTTTCCAATTTTGACGTTCAGCAAATCGCGTATACATCTTATACAAATCTCCCGCAAAGAGCGCCGCTTCGTCTCCGCCTGCCGCCCCTCGGACTTCGACGATGACGTTCTTGTCATCGTTCGGGTCTTTTGGAAGCAATAAAATCCGCAGTTTCGCCTCTAGCTCTTTGACTTCTGGCTCGAGGAGGTTCATCTCTTCTTTTGCCAATTCACGCATATCGGCGTCGAGCGTTCGGTCTTCAAGCATCGATTTCGCTTCCTTGAACGCCTGACTTGTCTCTTTATACTGACGATACATCTGTACCGTCTCTTCTAGTTGTGCCTGCTCTTTCGAATATTGTCTCAACTTCGTCGAGTCACTGAGCACCTCAGGATCGGCGAGCATTTCATTCAATTGCATGTAACGATCTTCTAATACACTTAAACGGTCAAACATGATGATCCGTCCTTTCTCCGTCAAATCAAACTCTATCTATTATAGCAAAAAAAACGGACCGCCGAGGGCGGTCCGTCGATTCATCAGTCTACCACAGTATGGCGGACCGGATGTGGTTTATTCGGTACATCATGACAATGTCGGCATCGTGGTTCGTAAGACTCGGAAGCCCCGACCAAGATGACCGGGTCCTCATACCGAGCCGGCTGCCCGTCAATCAGACGCTGTGTCCGTGAAGCAGGCGCGCCGCATGACAAACAGATTGCCTGTAGTTTCGTCACAAACTCCGCGCGTGACAACAGTTCAGGCATCATCGTGAACGGTTCGCCCCGAAAGTCCATGTCGAGCCCGGCGCAGATGACGCGTTTGTCTTCGTTCGCAAGTTGTTCGATGACGTCCACAATTCCCTCATCAAAGAATTGTACCTCATCAATCGCGATGACCTGTGTTTCTTCACGTACAGCATCATATAAGTCTTGGCTCGATACGATCGGCACGGCCACGACCGAGTTCCCTGTGTGTGAGACGACGTTCTCTTCATGATACCGGTCGTCGATTGCTGGTTTGAACACTTGGACCGGAATCTTTCCATAATGAGCACGGCGGACTCGGCGAATCAATTCCTCCGACTTCCCCGAAAACATACTCCCACAAATCACTTCAATCCAACCATATCGGTTCGTCACATGCATCATTGTTCTTCGCCCTCTCCATCGATAATCGCTTTCCGATTATACCTATCTTTCGAGTTGAGGAAAAGGGTTGACTTCTCCTAAATGTTGATTGAAAGAACTCCGTCCTTTATTCATCAGCGTTCGCCTCTTTTTGTTCATCGATTAATTTCAATTTTCGCGCGAGCGGTCGAATCGTGAGACCGTGCAATGTAACGGAAATGAAGACGAGACCGAGTGTGAGCGGCAACATTTGCTTCGCATCGTCAATCCCAAGATGCGCGACTTCTTCAGCAAAGAATCCAGCGACCGTCATCGCGACAATCCCGCGCGGCGCAATCCAGCCGATGAATCCTCGTTCCGCCAGCGGCAAACCTCCACCGATGGTCGACAAGTAAATCGCAACTGGGCGAACCAAGAAGAGAATGCCCGCAATCGTCAAGAGGAGTGGCCATTGGAAAATGTTCAACAGCTCGGCCCGGGACAGAGATGCCGTCAACAAGATGAAGACAGACGAGATGAGTAAGATGGAAATATCCTTTTTGAATGATTGCAGTTCTTCGATGATTTCTTCATCCCGATGCTTCGTATTGGCCATCGTCATCCCCATCGCCGTAACGGCGAGCAGCCCGACTTCATGCATCATAAGCTCACTGAGTGAGAATAAGACGAGGACAGCCGTCAACGTAACCGAGGCACGGAGATAGCGAGGTACTTTTTCTGCCACAAACCATCCCATCAAGAGATGACCGAACAAGTAACCGAGTCCAATCCCTAAAATACAGGCACCTGCAAAGAGGAGTTGCATCCATAAATCCATACCTTCGTATACGATGTTTCCGAGTCGAACGACGAAGAGTCCGAGTAATGCTCCGACAGGATCGACAATGATGCCTTCCCACTTCAAAATCGCTCCGACCCGATCTTTCAAATGTGCCTGACGTAACAACGGAATGACGACAGTCGGACCCGTCACGACGAAGAGCGCCCCCATCGTCCAGGCAACGACCCAATGTAATCCTCCAACATATTGAATAAGTAGCGACATCCCGACAAACGAGAGCGCGACTCCAATCGTGACAATGCGGACAATCGACCGTCGGAACTGATTGATTTCGCTAAAATGAAGCCCAAGACTTCCTTCAAATAAGATGATGGCGACCGCAAACGAAATGATCGGACTATATAAATCCCCAAATAATTCACGCGGGTCGAACAGCCCGAGGATTGGACCGGCCAATACTCCAGCGAGCGTCATAATGATGATTGCTGGGATTTGATAACGCCATGCCAACCATTGGGACATGATGCCGACCCCGATCAACAAGCTGATACTAATGAGTATAAATTCCATAACAACCCCCTCACGACAGTCTTTCGTCTCTTTACCCGTGTCGATGCAACAAAAAACCGCCAAGGGCAATCCCTAGGCGGTGAGCATACAACTTTACGATTAACGTTGGTATTTCTTGTTGAAGCGCTCGATACGACCATCTGCAGATGCGAATTTCTGGCGACCTGTGTAGAACGGGTGCGAATCAGAAGATACATCGACACGGATGAGTGGGTACTCGTTTCCATCTTCCATCGTGATTGTCTCGTTAGAGTAACGAGTTGAACCAGTGATGAATTTGAATTCTGTCGTCGAGTCCATGAATACGACTTTACGGTATTCTGGGTGGATTCCTTGTTTCATTGCTTTTCAACTCCTTCGGCCCTAAGTATTCTTTCAACCTAGAGAAAGTTCACTAGAATATAATATCACCCTACTATAGGTTTTACAAGTCTGTTTTCGTTTTTTTCACCGGTCGTCTTTTTTTCTTATCCGCCTCTAGCGCAGCAAAAAAGTCGAGGTTTGTTTTCGTCTCACGGACGCGGCGTAAGAACTGTTCGATGAAGTCTGGAGACTCGTTCATCGTACGACGAATTGTCCAGAGCGAATCGAGTTCGTCCTTCCCGAGTAGCAACTCTTCTTTCCGTGTTCCCGAGCGACGAATATCGATTGCAGGGAAGATCCTGCGCTCTGCCAATTTCCGGTCCAGATGCAGTTCCATGTTCCCTGTTCCTTTGAACTCTTCATAGATGACGTCGTCCATTCGTGATCCGGTATCGACGAGCGCTGTCGCGAGGATCGTCAAGCTACCTCCATCCTCGATATTCCGTGCCGCTCCGAAGAACTTTTTCGGTTTGTGGAACGCCGCCGGGTCAATCCCCCCCGAGAGTGTCCGTCCGCTCGGTGGAACAGACAGGTTGTACGCACGCGTCAAGCGTGTGATGGAATCGAGTAGGATGACCACGTCTTTCTTATGTTCCACGAGACGCATCGCGCGTTCGAGAACGAGTTCTGAAATACGCGCATGGTTTTCCGGCGTCTCATCAAAAGTCGAGAACGCCACGTCCGCATCCGGTACAGAGCGTTGAATATCCGTCACTTCCTCTGGTCGTTCATCGATTAGAAGAATGATTAATTCGACGTTCGGATGATTCGTCGTGATCGAGTTGGCAATTTCTTTTAAAAGCGACGTTTTCCCCGCTTTTGGTGGTGCCACAATCAACCCGCGTTGGCCAAACCCTACTGGTGCGATCATATCCATGACACGAACCGAAAGATGGGTCGGCTCTGTCTCGAGCACCATCTGTTGTTCTGGATAAATCGGTGTCAATGCCGGGAAATAATCACGCGAACGCGTCGAGTCCGTCGACTCTCCATTGACCGCTTCAACACTCAACAAACCTTGGAACCGTTCATTCTCCTTCGGTTTACGGACCTTTCCTGTGACAAGGTCCCCGTTTCGAAGATTAAAGCGACGAATTTGCGATGCGGCGATATAGATGTCTTCGGAAGATTGAGAATAGTTGATTGGTCGGAGGAATCCAAATCCGCCATCATTTTGAGACTGTGGATTCGGTGGGATGATCTCTAAAATACCTTCGAGGAAGTATAAATCTTTTGATTCAGCCTGTGATTTCAAAATACGGAACATGAGCTCACGCTTACGCGCTTCTCGAAAGTTCGGTACTTTGACTTCTTTGGCAATTTCATATAATTCTTTCAACGTCTTCGTTTCAAGCTCACGAAGTGTATAGTTCTTTGTCGGTTCTGTCTGTTGACTCATTCAAGTCACCTATCTTTCTACATTTCATTACAAGAAGCATTCAACTTGATTCATTTGTTCTGCCATCATCTAACCATATTTTGCCCGTGCCGTCACCGTGCAAAATTCACCTCTTGTTCAATCGTTTCCCTCTTGTACAAATCCTTACACAGTAAAAGATCGTTTTGTAACAAAATAAGTGCTATATCCACATATTGTTTCATTTTTGTTACAAGAAACTGCTTTTTTGACTTGCGATTGAAAAATGCTATCGGTCTTGCGCATGATATAGTTTATTTGCACAGGAAACCGGGTATATCCCGCAGCTTGTGCTCTACCATAAAAATTACTCGATTTGTCATATACGAATGTCTTGATTTTAAAAAACGGAGGGATTTATACAATGTTAAAGCGTATTGCATCAATCGTCGTCGCTGCCACTGTCGCTTTCTCGGGTCTTATGTTCTCAACAGGTGAACAAGCAGAAGCCGCTACCGGTACATTTGCTTACTCGAAAGTAAACGGTTTGAACATCCGTACTGCCCCGTCACTTACGTCATCGAAAGTCGTCGCGAAAATGGATAAAGGTCAACGCTATACATACCTTGGTAAATCCGGTTCGTTCTACAAAATCAACTACAAAGGCACACACCGTTACATCTCAGCATCTTCAACGTTCACGTACTTGAAAGCGAACACGTCGACATCAACAACGGTCTCAACGTCATCTTCAAGCAAACGTTCGAAACTCGTCGCTGAGTCGAAGAAATATCTCGGAACACCGTATCGCTATGGTGGAACAACAACTTCAGGGTTTGACTGCTCAGGATATACTGGTCACGTGTACAAGAAAGCAATCGGAAAAACACTTCCACGTTCTTCACGTCAGCAATACTCAAGCGCAAAGAAAATCTCGAAATCATCGATCCAAGCGGGTGACCTCGTCTTCTTCTCACATTCAGGCGGAACGATTCAACACGTCGGAATGGCACTTAGCAAAACACAAATGATCAGCTCAGAAACAGGCGGCGTGAAATACGCGAGCTTCACTTCTGGATACTGGGCACCACGCTATGTAGGCGCTGGATCATATCTCTAATACAATATCACGACTCGGTTCATCGGAACCGAGTCGTTTTTATTTGTTCACATGTTCCATTACATGACGAGAGTCTTTCAAAACAGAAAACGTTCCATCCGTTTCTATGATTACTGCTTCGACTTGTCCTAGAGGAGTGCCACTTGATCGAATCGCTTGAATGACCTCTATCTCTAGAATTCGTTCTTTCTTTAGATGTTCTCTCAAATAATCTCCTTTATAAAACAGTAGAGTTGGTTCTGATTTAATCATTTGATTCACAATGGAGAATCGCTTAGATAGTTTCGCTAATATATATTGTAAGACGATTAGTGTACCGAATGCAGTGAGTCCAGCCAATAAAGAGGTTTGTTGACTAGTCAAGGTCGTTGCCAAAATAGAACCAAGTGCAACCGTCACAATAAAATCAAATGCATTCATTTTTGCCAATGTACGCTTACCAGAAACACGCAACATGATAATGATTGAAATATATGCTCCAATACCTGTTAACATGATCCGAATCATCGTTGATAGTTCCTGCATCAAACTCCTCCTTTATTTTTGCTTCAACGCTCCTCTCGCGTTTGTTGCCGCAAAGACAATCATGAGTATACTCATCGTACCCGCGACTGCGAGTCCTGCCGAGAGTGCTCCCCAATCAATCTCAGGTTGAGTCAGAACCGCTCGCATCCCTTCAAAGATATAGGTCGTCGGATTGAAGGTTGCTGCCACTTTCAACCATTCGGCTTCAATCAATTCTTTCGGAACGAACGTCGTCGACAGGAAAATCAAAGGAAAGAACAACAATGTCCCTGCCTGGGCCGCTTGAGCGTTTCGTGTCTTCAAGGCGACACCTACTGAATATCCTGCGAAACCAAGTCCAAATCCAATGGTGAGCAGTACTGTGAAGAAGAAACCGATTGCCCCGACTGGAATCGTGAGACCGAGAAGAAATGCGACTGCAAAGATGAGTAGCGTTTGAACGAGCAATTGCAACATCCCCGCAATCATCGGTCCGAGCACAATCGCGGTACGCGTCGCCGGTGTCAACAAGAGCCGTGCGAAATAGCCACTCTCAATATCTCGGACAAGCGCCTGACCTGTGCCTCCCGCTCCCCCGACTGCGCCTGAAACAATGGAAACGGGTAAGATGAAGTTCAAATAATCGCTCCCTTCGAACTGAGGCAACGAGGCCACGCTCGACAAGCCGCTTGTATACACGAGTAAAAAGAAGACAGAGATGATTAAGTTCGGAATAAATGAGAACGGATTTCGGATGGTCGTCACCAAACTCCGTTTCGTGAATAGCCGTGTCTCAGTCCACACGAATCTCGCCTCCTTCGTATGACTCGCCCGTCACTTTCAAGAACACATCATCAAGCGACGGTTGTTTGACAGTCAATCGCTCAGGTTGTAGCCCTTGTTCATCTAACGAACGAACAATCTCAGTCAACGTCACGTCACGTAGCTCAAACGATACATGTGTGCCGTTCGGAGTTGTATGAAATCTTGTCGCGGCAAGAGTCGCTTCCGATTCCGAAACAAAGTCCATCGCGATCGTTTCACCACCGACTAGCTGTTTCAATTCCTCGGCCGTTCCTTCACTCACAATCTTCCCATGGTTGATGATGGCAATCCGGTCCGCCAACTCATCGGCTTCCTCTAAGTATTGGGTCGTTAAAAAATCGTCGTCCCAAATTCCTCATCCAATCGACGTACTTCATTCCATATCTCGATTCGGCTTGTCGGATCGAGTCCTGTCGGTTCGTCTAAAAACAAGACCGTCGGACGATGGACGAGCGTGAGAGCCAAGTCGAGACGTCGCCGCATCCCACTGGAATAGGTGCCACTCCGGCGATCGGCCGCATCCGTCAGTGAAACGACTTCGAGTAACTCACTCGCTCGACGTTGCGCCTCTTTATTCGACATCTTAAACAAACGCCCTTGTAAGACAAGGAGCTCTCGTCCCGTCAGCACTTTATCAATCCCTGTTTCTTGTAAGGCGACCCCAATCGATAATCGGACATCTTTTTCTTGTTTGACGACATCGAATCCATTGACTCGTGCCGCTCCAGATGTCGGTCTCACGAGTGTCGTCAACATTTGCACCGTCGTCGATTTACCGGCACCGTTCGGACCTAAAAACGCAAAGATTTCTCCTTCTTTCACAGTAAATGACACGTCATCGACAGCTGGAACATCCTTGAATGTCTTGACGAGTCCTTCTACTTGAATCATCACACCCACCTCCTGACTACCCATTCCCGTTTTCTGACGCTTTCACCACAAAAAAGTCGTGGACGTTTGCACATCCACGACTTCTGATTATTCTGGTTTCATGACCATTTTTGGTTTTTTCGTAAGCGAGTGGTTCCCTTCGACGAAACGAACGGTTCCGGATTTGGCACGCATGACAACCGAATGGGTCTGTCCACCTTGTGACGTGAATTGGACTCCACGTAACAGCTCTCCATCTGTGACACCGGTCGCTGCAAAGATACAATCTTCACCTTTCACCAAATCATTGAGGAGAAGGATTCGATCCGTATCTTCGATTCCCATGTCATGGCAACGTTGTTTCTGCGCTTCGTCTTCTGGGAGTAAACGTCCTTGGAAGTCTCCACCCAAACACTTCATCGCCACAGCCGCGATGACACCTTCTGGCGCCCCACCTGAACCGAGAAGCAAATCGACACCCGTTTTCGGGAAAGCGGTATTGATGGCCGCGGCGACATCCCCGTCCGGAATCAATTTGATTCGCGCACCGGTCGCGCGGACACGTTGAATGGTTTCTTCGTGACGATCCCGATGTAAAATCGTGACGACGACATCTTCCACGTTTTTCTTCTTCGCTTTCGCCACGATTTCGATGTTCTCTTCAATCGAATTGTCGAGACTCACGAGTCCCGCCGCTTCCGGTCCGACTGCGATTTTATCCATATACATATCCGGTGCATGAAGAAGATCGCCTGCATCCGCGACCGCGAGAACCGCAAGGGCTCCCCACGTCCCTGTCGCTACGATGTTCGTTCCTTCTAACGGGTCGACGGCGACATCGAGACGAGAGCCATAGCCATTCCCGACTTTTTCGCCGATGTATAGCATCGGGGCTTCATCCATCTCCCCTTCACCGATAACAACAATCCCTTTCATCGGAATCGTGTCAAACACGTCGCGCATGGCGGTCGTTGCCGCATCATCCGCTTCGACTTTTAATCCTCGTCCCATCCAACGGGCTGAAGCAAGCGCCGCCGCTTCTGTCACCCGAACCAGTTCCATCGATAAACTTCGTTCCACCCGAAATCTCCCCTTTATACCTCGGTATGTTCCTCCACCCAAACGAGCGCACCGAGTTGTTTTAATTTGCCGACAAAGTCGACATACGAATCATTCAGTCGTTCTGCATGCAGTAGTGTCGATTCTCCAGATGCTTGGAGCGCCGACAGCACCAGGGCCGCAGCACTCCGTGCATCGGTACATTCCATCTCTGCGTTCGCCAGTTGATTCCCGCCACGAATGACAGCCGACGCATCTTCCAAAGTGATTTGCGCATTCATCCGGCGCATCTCAGCGATGTGTCGGAATCGTTGCGCATACAATTTATCGGTAACGACACTCGTTCCGGCCGCTTTTAGTAAGGCTGCCGTCATCACCGGTTGCAAGTCGCTCGGATACCCCGAGTAATGAAACACACGAATGTCTGTTGGCATGAATTGGTTCGCCGTCACGGTAATTGACTCTTCACCGACCTCAACGTCTGCTCCGAAGTCCAACAGTTTTTGGATGACTCCTTCCAGGTGTGTCGGAATGACCGGTTGAACGGTCACGTGACCGGATACGGCACCGAACATCATGAACGTTCCGGCCTCGAGGCGATCCGGAATCAGTGTGTGCGTACAACCGTGGAGTCGCTCCACCCCTTTGATTCGAATCTCATCCGTTCCGGCCCCACTCACATGTGCCCCCATCGATGTGAGCATCGTAGCCACATCGACGACTTCCGGGTCGCAGGCCGCGTTTTCGATGACTGTCGTCCCTGTCGCCAGAACAGCCGCAAGCATCGCACTCACGGTTGCCCCAAACGACCGCAAGTCCAAGTAAATTCGATTCCCGACAAGTTCATCGACCCAGACATGGTAGAGACCTAATTCATTCTCGACGTGAATGCCAAGACGTTCCAACGCTTTCAAATGTAAGTCAATCGGTCGTGGACCAATCGCATATCCTCCAGGTAATCCAACCGCCCCTTTTCCGAAGCGAGCCGCGAAGACCCCGAGTAAATAGACAGCGGCACGGACTTTACGCGTCTCAGAACCGAGGAGGGGCATGGCGACTGCTTCATTCGAATGAATCGTCATTCGTTCGCCATCCCGCTCTACTCGTACCCCTAATTCTTTCAACAAATTGACCATCACTTCCACATCTTCAATCATCGGAACGTTTTCAATCGTCACCGACTCCTCCGTGAGAAGTGCAGCCACAAGGCAAGGGAGAGCGCTCTGTTTCGCTCCGCTAATCTCGACGGTTCCTTCTAGTTTTTGCTGCCCAACGATATGGAGAAATTCCACGCTGATCAAAACCTTTCTACGACGGACTTATTTGGATTGAGCGTTGTTCCAATCCGCTAAGAACTGCTCAATGCCTTTGTCTGTGAGCGGATGTTTCATCATTTGTTCGATGACTTTGTAAGGGACTGTCGCAATGTCAGCCCCGAGAAGTGCAGCTTTTGTCACGTGAACCGGGTGACGCACAGATGCTGCGATAATTTCTGTCTCGATGCCATGGATTGCAAAGATGTTGGCAATGGTCTCCACTAAATCGAGCCCATCTTGTCCGATGTCATCCAAGCGTCCGATGAATGGAGAAACGTATGATGCTCCGGCGCGCGCCGCAAGTAACGCTTGGTTGGCGTTAAAGATGAGCGTGACATTCGTCTTGATCCCAAGCTCCTTGAACTGTTTTACCGCTTCCATCCCCGCTGGTGTCATCGGTACCTTTACCGTAATATTCGGCGCGATGGCGGAAAGTTCCTTTCCTTCTTCCACCATACCCGGCGCATCAAGTGCAATAACTTCGGCGCTGACCGAGAGATCCCCGACGATCTCACAGATTTCACGAAGTCTTGTATGGAAATCGACACCTTCTTTGGCGACGAGCGATGGATTCGTCGTCACGCCTCCAATGACGCCCATTTGATGAGCTTTTTTAATGTCTTCCACATTTGCTGTGTCAATGAAAAAACGCATATGTGCCTCCTCCTTAATTTGTGATCGCTTACAATCTCTATTATGAGGAAAGTCATGTCGAATTGCTATACCCTTTACGTCAACGATGCGATTGCAAGCATCGATCCTGCGACAAGGCCAATCCCAGCGAGCGTCCCGAAAAATGACCATTTCATAATTTTACTTTGCTTCACATAGTATGCTTGGTGTGGTCCTTCTTTCAAACGTTCCAATCCGTGGGTTTCAATCCAATTCGTTGCTGCCGTCTGCTCATCTGCCACAAGGTCGCCGGTGTAGACAAATGGAACGATTTCTTCCGGACGACTCAACCGTTCAAATCGCTCACGTCGTGTCGAGATATTCGCACCAATCCAATACAATTCTTTTGGTGTGTAAAATAGCGGAATTCCCTGCTCATGGAAAGATTTTATCCATTGATCAAAGGCAACCAGATCACGTTGATCGAACAAGATTTCCATGGCATCATCTTTTGTCATAATCGATAGCATCGGAGTGTACTCTACCGTAGGCCGACCAATCCGAACCGTCGGAGACGGCTGTGTCTTTCGGACAATCGCCGGGAAGAAGACGATTTGTCGAATCGCTGAGATTGGAAATGATTGCTCGACCGACTCGCCCGGTTCATGCCGATACGTCACACCCTCGATGCTCGTTGCGGTCATTTCGTATCTAGAGTGATTCCGTTCTTTCCAAAATAAACGACGGAATGTGTTCGTAAACCAATACACCCCAAACCCACCGATGGCGACTAAGACTAACAATGGAATAAGCCAAAGGTACCGGATAATAATAAATTAAAATGAGTGGGGCGGCGGCTAATGCTAAAGAAAGACCAATCAACACGACTGCTCCATATACATAAAAGATCCGCCAAAACAATTCTGTCGGTCGCTCGTTATAAATCACAAAGACTCCCCCTTTTTTCACCATATATGTATACGTTCCCTAAATCATCAAAAAAAGGCTGACTCTTTTGTAGAGTCAGCCTTTCAGGACAGGATTAAGCTTGGTTGCTTGAACCAAACTCACGCATCTTGCCAGTAACGACGTTATAAATCGCTTCGATACCAGGTCCGATAATTTTACGTGGGTCATATACTTTTGCATCAGCAGCAACTTTCTCACGTACCGCACGAGTCCATTCTTGTTGGCACTCTGTGTTAACGTTGATCTTGCTGTGGCCGAGCTCGATTGCTTTTTTGATTTGGTGCTCAGGAATACCTGATCCGCCGTGAAGAACGAGTGGAGTTTGTGTCGCGTTTGCGATTTCTTCCATCTCTTTGAAGCCAAGTTTCGGCTCACCTTGGTATTCACCGTGTACAGAACCGAGTGCTGCAGCAAGTGCATCCACTTTCGCTTCTTTGACAACACGTACACACTCGTCGAGGTCAGCGTATTGTACGCCACCGATAACGCCGTCTTCTTCACCGCCAACTGTACCGACTTCCGCCTCAACAGAAGCACCTTTAGCGTGCGCGTACTCGACAACTTGTTTCGTCATTTCGATGTTTTCATCGATCGGGTGGTGTGAACCGTCGATCATGACTGACGTGAAACCAGCGTCGATCGCTGCTTTACACTTATCGAATGAAGAACCGTGGTCAAGGTGGATTGCAACTGGAACAGTGATGTTGTAGTCGTGCATAAGACCTTCAACCATTTTGACAACTGTCGTGAAGCCACCCATGTACTTCGCTGCACCTTCTGATACACCGAGGATTACTGGTGATTTCTCGTCTTCCGCAGCGCGAAGAATCGCTTGCGTCCACTCGAGGTTGTTGATGTTGAATTGGCCGACTGCATACTTACCTTCGAATGCTTTGTTAAGCATTTCTGTCATTGATACTAATGGCATAATGACATCCTCCTGTCTGTTCGCTATTATACACGTTTGGGAAAAGTTCCCCCGTGTAATTCGTTCCCATTATAACACACCGTAAAACATGTGCCCATGCTATTCGGGCATAGAAATGACTTAGCGCAAGCGTTTACATATGTCATCTTGGTGACGAAACGTCAAATTTTCAAGACTTCTTTCACTTTTTCAATCATCCCATAAATATCAAACGGTTTCTCAAATTGTGCCGTGATCCCGAGACGGCGCACTTCTTCAATCACCGTTTCTTCCCCAAACGCCGTCATGATCATGACAGGTGTGTCTAACGGTTTCTCGCGCATGCGACGCAATACTTCATGTCCAAACATACGAGGCATATTCATATCGAGCAATACCAAATCATATTGCTCCCGCTCTAAAAACTCCCAGGCGCTGATGCCGTCTTGCGCCGTGTCCACGTCTACACCCATGTTTGTGAACAATTGCGCGAGCATCGTACGAATTCCGTCCTGGTCATCTGCTATTAACATCCGTGACATGCATGTCCCTTCTTTCATTCATCGTTTACCATATTCAAACAATTTAACCTTACCAAACTCATCTCTTTTTCGCGACGTCTATCTTTTGAAATCAAGGGAACGATGGCTCGGAATTGTCTTCTTCCTGTTCTTCCTTCAACTGTTCAGGTACGTCTAGGACATTCACCTGCTCGTAGTCGGTCACTTCCGCATCTTCTTCTTTCACGAATACCCGCAGATAGTTTCCTTCCGGTAACAACCCCGAAGTGGCAATCGACAGAGGACGTTTTTTTCCATCCTCGTCGTATCCGATGAGATCATAGCGATAACCGGATGAAGTTTGTGTCGCCACTTCTGCACTTGGGACTTTGACATAATAAACATCGGCCAATAATCGATTGGGATCGACATAACGCCACCCTACTACTAATAGAATGCCAATCAATAGGATGGCAACGAGATTTCGTTTCATAAAAAGTTCTCCCTCAATCTAAGAATCACTACTTATGAGGTATACCGTTATTCCGAATCGACGAAACCATGCCACAAAAAAGGTTCATCCTGTTTAGAATGAACCTTTCCTTCGATACAGTGGATTACGATTCGACAGTCACAGGCACAACTGCGATTTCAATCTCCTTCTCGACCTCTTCACGCTCTTCTTTCAAACGCTCATCCGACCATTTGAAGACGTCGGCCATGCAGCGAAGGACACCGTCTTTGTGTTGACGTACGAAATCGATATCAAAGAACATCGCTCCGGTCCGACGAATCAAGAAGTCGATGGCACGAACGACCGATTCTTCTTCAACGCCATAAATCAACTGTGCATAGACGACCTCTGGCAAGTCATACGCGTTCGAGTCCATCCGCTCGATGACGCGGTCAATATTCGAACCGTATAGACGGACGAGTTCTTCCGCGTGCCCCGCGTCGAGACCGTGATTTTGAAGTTCTTTCGTTTTCTTCTCAAGGAAGTCTTTGAATCCTTTCGAACCGCCGACGTGACCACCTGACATCGGCATATGCTTCGTCCGGCTCGCCAAGTAAACGACGCCTTCTTCTTCTTTCAACAATTTGGCGACGAGGTCGACGACTGTTTCTGACATCTTCCGATATCCTGTCAATTTACCGCCGGCAATCGTGATCAAGCCGCTGTCTGACTGCCAAATTTCGTCCTTACGTGAAATTTCAGAAGGGTCCTTTCCTTCCTCATAGATCAACGGACGAATACCCGCCCAGCTCGATTCCACATCGTCTGCTGTGACATGGACGTCCGGGAACATATAATGGATCGCATCCAAAATATAATCGCGGTCCTCTGTCGTCATGCGTGGATGCGCTTTGTTTTTATCGAAGAACGTATCCGTCGTTCCGACATATGCTTTGTTTCCGCGTGGAATGGCAAAGACCATGCGCCCGTCTGGTGTATCAAAATAAATTGCCTGTTTGAGTGGGAATTTCGATTGATCGATGACGAGGTGAATTCCCTTCGTCAAACGAAGTTGTTTGCCTTTTTTCGAGTTGTCTTCTTCTCGTAACTCATCGACCCACGGACCTGTCGCATTGATGATTTTCTTCGCATAGACGTCATATGTCGACCCGTCGATTTGGTCTTCAACGTGTACACCGGCTACTTTGCCGTTCTCATAAATCAACCCTGTCACTTTCGCATAGTTCATAAGAAGCGCACCATGATTTGCCGCTTCTTTCGCCACTTCGATTGTCAATCGCGCATCATCCGTCCGGTACTCGACGTAGTATCCACCACCGACTAAGTCATCTTTTTTGACGAGCGGGGCTTTTTTGATGACTTCATTCGGCTTGAGCATCATGCGACGTTCTGCCCGTTTGACGCCTGCGAGGAAGTCATACACCATAAGTCCGATTGAAGTTGAGAAGGGGCCAAACGTGCCTCCTTTATGCATCGGTAACAGCATCTGTTCCGGTGTCGTGACGTGTGGACCGTTCTCATACACGATGGCACGCTCTTTCCCGACTTCTGCGACGAGCGCCACTTCAAATTGTTTCAAATAGCGGAGTCCCCCGTGAACAAGTTTCGTCGAACGACTTGATGTCCCGGCCGCAAAGTCTTGCATCTCGAGGACAGCTGTCTTCATCCCACGCGACGATGCATCGAGCGCAATCCCCGCTCCTGTAATCCCGCCACCGACAACAAGAACGTCATGACGTTCGCTCGTCAGTTGTTCATATCGTTTCGCTCGTTCTTTCGCTGAGAAATTTCTGATTTCCATCTTATTCCCTCCTATAGTAAGTACGGTTCAATGAATAGAAAAAGAGACCACAACAAAAACAAGGCTTCCCCCTTCTGTTGTGGTCTCTCTATTGTCTCGAACCGAATATCAACTTTTCTCCTGTATTATACCCTATTCTTTTCAGTTCAATCATCTCTTACGCTTATGTAATCTGTAATGTGTTCATTCACAAGCATCCGACTCGCATTTTTGAGTCGAGAAGCTTAGACTTCAAGGTATCATGTTGAAGGAGGATTTCAGATGAAACGTATGTTACAACCTTTTCAGTTCAAAAATGGCGTCGAAGTACCGAACCGCCTTGTATTGGCACCGATGACACATTACTCATCAGAGCCAACGGGCGAAGTATCCGAGCATGAGCTCGCCTACTATCGGAAACGGGCGCAAAACGTCGGGCTCGCCATCACGGCTTGCGCGTACGTGACAGAAGACGGGAAAGGGTTCCCGAACGCATTCGGGGTCAATGACGACAAATTCATCCCAGGTCTCCGTCAGTTGGCGGAAAGTTTAAAAGCGGAAGGTGCAAAAGCCATCCTTCAAATTTTCCACGCTGGACGGATGTCACCACCTGAACTCGTCCCGAACGAACAACCTGTCAGTGCAAGTGCTGTCGCGCCTGTCCGAGAAGGCGCCATCACACCACGTGCCCTCGAGACGTCAGAAGTCGAAGCCATCATTGAGGCGTTCGGTGAAGCGACGCGTCGCGCCATCGAAGCCGGATTTGACGGAGTCGAGATTCACGGAGCGAACACCTACTTGATTCAACAATTCTTCTCACCGCATTCAAATCGCCGTGAGGATCGCTTCGGCGGTGATGTCCACGGACGTTTGACGTTCCCACGCGAAGTCATTCGTCGTGTCAAAGAAGCCGCTGCAGATGCAGAAGACTTCCTCGTCGGCTATCGCTTCTCACCGGAAGAAATCGAAGAGCCAGGCATCACACTCGACGACACGGATGTGTTACTCGATATGATTTTAGTAGAGGGTGTCGATTATATTCACGCGTCTCTCTGGAACTTCAACACAGCTTCCATGCGCGATGAGAACGTCACGGAGCGTTCGATTGACCGCATCGCCAAACGGATCAATGGTGCCATCCCACTCATTGGAGTCGGGCAACTCCAACGTCCGGCGCAAGTGGAAGACGCACTCGACGTCGTCGATTTTGCCGCACTCGGTCGCGAACTGATCATCGATCCAGAATGGCTCGAAAAAGTAGAATCGGACCGCGAAGACGAGATTGAGACAGAACTCGACTTGAACAAGCAAGCCGAACTCGCCGTCCCAGCTCCACTATGGAACGCCATCACGACACGTGCCGGTTGGTTCCCGATTAAAGATCAAGAAGTGAAATAAAAAAATGAACCTGCCGTTTATCACGGCGGGTTCATTTACTATTTCAACGTCAAGAGCTCACTCATCGTCACAAACGTGTACCCTTCACGTTTCAGCGCATCGAGAACTTTCGGCAACCCTTCAGCTGTGGACTCATGAATATCATGCATCAAGACAACAGCACTTGGATGGACATTGTCCATAATCAAGCGATACATTTGATCGGCATTACGGTGACTCCAATCAAGAGAATCGACCGTCCATAGTGCAAGGGTCTGCTCCTTTGTCTGAATGATTTGCTCAATCATTTCATTTTTAGCCCCGTATGGTGGACGAACCAATGATGGGCGTTGTCCCGTAAGCCTCTCAATTCGTTCATCAACCTGTTCGAGTTCCTCTTTGACTCCCTTCTCAGACAATTGTGTCAAATCCGGGTGATGTTCCGTATGGTTTGCTAGCTCATGACCTGACAACGCTACCTGCCTCGCCACATCAGGATAGAATTCCATCTGACTCCCTAACATGAAGAACGTAGCACGCGCTTGGTATTTCTCAAGCGTCTCAAGGATGTGAGGTGTCACGATTGGATGTGGTCCATCATCGAATGTCAGTGCAACATACTTCCCATTAGGTTCAAGCGGCTTATTTGAGGGGTTCATGATTGGAGAATCTTCTTCTTGTGTAGTGGGCGTATCTAATTTGGATAACAAAAACGGCTCAACTTCCTTCATTGGAATATGAACTTCTACCACACCTGCCGCTCCCGCTGCCACTTCATACTCGTCAAATATGACATCTAGACCAGAGGACGTCAGTATCCACTTCGTCGATTTAGGATGTTTAATCGCTTCACGTAACTGATTCTCAAACACGTATTCTCGATGTTGTAATTGTGTGATGACGCTATGCTTGAACCATTCTAATGCATGTTGGTCATCACGTAAGACATCATCCCATTCAATGAACGTTCCGTCCGAAAGGTTCATCCGAAATACGTCGACAGTGGTTTGACCATTCGCACCACCAGTGAATGCATAAGTATGAACGACTAGCGTATATTCTCCCTCATTCGTTTGATATGTATCGGTCTGAATATTTAAGTGACCCGTTTGACCGTGACTAGGGGTGAGGTTGTGTTGAAATGCTTCTTTCTTTTCTAAAATGAATGCATCCAGCTCCTCGTTTAGCATTTCATAATCCGTTCTCGGAACTGAGATTGATGTCGTATATCTTTTCGCTTGTTCACTCTCTACCGTTAAATGTAACCCGGGGTATTGTCCGGTAAAGGATGGTGTCGGAACTTCTTTAATCGTTGGGGCGGCTCCCGCGATGTAATACCATGTACCCATCCCAATCAATAACGTCATAATAACTAACATGTGTCGTCTCATTCTTATTCTCTCCTATTTCATTCAATCGATTCGATTGTATCAAACTCTTCACGAATGAAATCGTCAATATGGCGACAAATATATACAAAATCATACAAAACAGGTACGTCGTCTTTAACAAAAGTAGGCGAGAATTCTCCCTCCTCTAAGCGTCTCGGGGCGTAGCCCAGCGTGGGTGGGAGATGAATCGCCCGGTCCAAAAGTCTTTTCCCCCTGTGACAGATATGACGAACAAAAGTTCGTGATTCCGTCAGATTCTCCCTCCCCTTCCGCGGGTATCGGACGAGGAGGATACATCACGATCTTCTGGAGGGAGGAGGGACGGACATGCTGAAAGGTTACACATACAGGCTCCATCCGACGCCCGCACAGGCCGATTTCCTCATCAAGACGATCGGCTGCGCCCGGTTCATCTACAACAAGCTGCTCGAGGACCGCATCGCCATCCGCGATGAGGCGAAAGCGGGGATCGTGACGAGACGGAAACCGGCGACACCCGCCTCCTACAAGCCACTGTTCCCGTTCCTCGCCGAGGCGGACAGCCTCGCGCTCGCGAACGCAAAGCTGAACCTCGACACCGCGTTCGCGAAGTTCTTCGCCGGGACGGGCGGCTTCCCGGCCTTCAAATCGAGACGGCGGTCGCGCGCCTCCTACACGACGAACAACCAGCACGGTACGATCCGCATCGAGGACGGCAAGGTGAGACTTCCTAAAATCGGGTTCGTGCGGTTCACACAACATCGCCCGTTCGAGGGCGTCATCCGGTCGGCGACGGTCTCGATGACGAGGACGGGCAAGTTCTTCATCTCCATCCTAGTCGAACAGGACGATGCACCATGGATTCCAGTCGAGCACAAAGTCGGGATTGATCTCGGCCTGGAACATTTCGCCGTCATGACGAACGACGCGATGGTCTCGGAGAAGATCGAAAACCCACGTTTCCTTCGTAAGTCCGAAGAAAAGGTCAAGAAGGCACAGCGCGCGCTGTCACGCAAGAAGATCGGAAGCAAGAATCGTGAAAAAGCCAGGCTGATCCTCGCCAAGAGACACGAGAAAATCGCCAACCAACGCAAGGACTTCCTTCACAAACTGTCGAGACGGATCGTTGACGAGAACCAAGTCATCGTCGTGGAGACATTGAAGTCGAAGGACATGATGAAGAACCACAAGGTCACCAAATCGATTGCAGATGTCAGTTGGTATGAATTCGTCCGGCAACTCGAATATAAATCAAACTTCTATGGACGGACGCTCATCAAGGCAGACCCCTGGTACGCATCGACCCAGATCTGTTCCACTTGCGGAGTAAAAGGCGAGAAGAAGACGGTGGATGTCCGTGAATGGACGTGTGCCTGTGGCGCGCACCATGACCGTGACATCAACGCGAGCATCAACCTGTTGATGTTGGCTGACTGACAACCCTTCAGGGCAGGGGCTGCCCGACGAGCTTGGTCCATAACCGTGGCTGGTAGGAGCACGGTCTTTCCAAGAAGCTCCCACTTCAATTTGCGAAGCAAATAAGTGGTGAGTAGTTCACATAGACGTCGTACCTGTTTTCATCCATTCTTCCCGTAATATACCCATCCGAATCGAATCATAGCGCTTCTCGTTCACGACACGCACTTGACGGATTCGACCTTCGAGTTGCATCCCTACTTTTTCAGCGACCCGCATCATCCGTTCATTCCCGGACCACGTCGTCAAGCCGACACGGACAACGGGTAGCGTCTCAAATAGATGCTCGGTCCATAAGCGAAGGGCACGCGTCCCGACACCACGATTCCAGCGGTCGGACTGATGCAGGATGATGCCCATCTCGAGCCATTCTCGTCCGGCATCTTCGAAATAGTAAGAAACGGTCCCATATACGGTTTCATCGACCTCAATGACCCACATGTCTTTTTTTTGAATGAGCGACTGCTCGATTTGCTGAAACTCTTCGTAGGACATCGCCTTATGTTCGAAGTAAGGAGCGTCCCATTGTTTCCACTCCGGTGTTGCATCCCGGTAAATCAATTCCCATAGTCGGACTAAGTCTTGTTTTTCAATCGGTCGAATGACCACTTCTTGATCTTGTCGCATGTTGTCTTCCTCTCTATAGATTGCCCTTACCTTATTCTTGTGTCCCGTTCGAATCTCCTTTTTTTCGTTTGCGCCAAATGAACGCAAGAATCAAGACAATCACACTTGCCATGACAGAAGCGATCGCGATTGGACTCGAATCGGTCATAAACAATTGTCCGATGGAGACAGAGTAGGCAAGTCCGAACGACGTGACGAGTTTTGCCCCGAACGCGATGCCCGCAAAACGCGGGAAGGGCACGCGACTAAACCCAGCAGCGAGACAGATGACCTCATCCGGCAAAATCGGAATGATGAACAACACGAGCAATACACCAAGACCGTATCGATCGACATATCGATCGTATGTCTTCAGTTTCTCTTCATCGACCCAACGAATCATGCGTCCTCGGCCAAACCGGGCCAACCCATACATAACAAAGATGCCAAGCGTAGTCGAGATGCTTCCGACTAAAGCCGCACGAAACGGTCCGAGCGCGACACTCCCAATCGGCACACTGACCGCTTCCGGGACCGGCAAGGCAATCGGTTGTAAAAAGCTAAATGCCGAAAACACCCAGACCGCCTGTCGTTCATATTGTGCTAATAGACGATCCAACCCGTATGTGTCATAAAAGACGAGTCCGAACGAGACATAATAGACGAGAACGAAAATTAAGAAGAGCGAGAACGTGATCTTCCACATCTGCTTTAGGATGACGTTCGAGCCGTGCCGAATCGCCCGCAGTAACCCGACCGAAAGAGCGAGTAAGACAATGCCCGTCCAACCGAGCTGGTACGGCAGTAAGAGAGAAGGCAAGACGACGAACGGCAACAGACTGAGCGCGACAAGCCCCAATCCATATCCAAGATAAATCGAATGTCGTTCTTTCATGAGCCATCACCCTCTCCCCGTTCTACTTCTAGTGTACCCAGAAAGTGAAGGGGATGTATCCTGCCGAGGGCACCTTCCCTCTCATGCTTTTGACGTAGAAAAGCCACGATCCGGAATGGACCGTGGCTTTCAATCACTTATTCTCCAAGTGACGCTTGGATGAAGTCATGGAATAGACGTTGTGGACGTTCTGGACGCGAAATCAATTCCGGGTGGAACTGTGATGCCACGAACCACTTGTGTTCTGGAATCTCAATGATTTCTACGAGACGACCGTCCGGGCTCGTACCTGAGAACTTGAAGCCTTCTGCTTCAAACGCTTCACGGTACTCGTTGTTGAACTCATAACGATGACGATGACGTTCGTAAACGAGCTCTTGATCGTATGCGGCATGCGCGTTCGTCCCTTTTTCGAGTTTACATGGATAGAGTCCGAGACGAAGTGTGCCGCCAAGGTCTTCGATGTCCTTTTGCTCTGGGAGAAGGTCGATGATTGGATACGGTGTCGATGGATCGATTTCAGCCGTATGGGCACCGTCCAACTTCAAGACGTTACGGGCAAACTCGACCGTCGCGAGTTGCATCCCGAGACAGATTCCGAAGAATGGCACGTTGTTTTCACGAGCAAAACGTGTCGCTTCAATCTTCCCTTCGATTCCACGCTCACCGAATCCACCTGGAACGAGGATTCCGTCCGCATCGCCGAGGATGTCTGAGACGTTTTCAGCCGTCACGTCTTCTGCGTTGACCCAGTCGATGTCGATATCCGCGTTGAACGCATAACCCGCATGTTTGAGTGCTTCCGCGACCGAGATATAGGCATCACGCAATTCGACATATTTCCCGACGAGTGCGATTTTCACTTTCTTCTCAAGGTGTGTGACCGTGTGGACGAGTTCTTTCCAAGCCGTCATGTCAGCAGCCGGTGAATTGAAACCGAAGTAGTCATTGACGAGTTGGTCCATTCCTTGTTTTTGAAGGTTGAGTGGTACTTCATAAAGTGTCGATGCGTCTTGCGCCTCGATGACCGCTTCTTTGCGCGTATCACAGAAGAGGGCGATTTTTTCACGCATGTCTTCTGGGATATCGTGCTCCGTACGGAGAACGATGATGTCTGGCTGAATTCCGTAGCTGCGAAGCTCTTTGACACTGTGTTGTGTCGGTTTTGTCTTCATCTCACCTGCTGCGCGAAGGTAAGGGACGAGTGTACAGTGGACGTACATGACGTTCTCTTTCCCAATGTCATTCTTCACTTGGCGAATGGCTTCGATGAACGGAAGGGACTCGATATCCCCGACTGTTCCACCAATCTCTGTAATGACGACATCGGCGTTCGTCTCGCGTCCTGCACGGAAGACACGGTCTTTGATTTCATTCGTGATATGCGGAATGACCTGAACCGTCCCACCGTTATAGTCTCCACGACGCTCTTTCTTCAAGACAGTTGAATAAATGCGCCCTGATGTGACGTTCGCGTTTTGCGACAAGTTGATGTCGATAAAGCGCTCATAGTGTCCGAGGTCAAGGTCAGTCTCAGCGCCATCATCTGTGACGAATACTTCTCCGTGTTGATACGGGCTCATCGTACCTGGGTCAATGTTGATGTATGGGTCAAACTTCTGAATCGTGACGTTGAGTCCTCGATTTTTGAGTAGACGCGCGAGCGAAGCTGCCGTGATCCCTTTACCGAGCGAAGATACTACCCCGCCTGTTACGAAAATGTACTTTGTCATGTTTCTTTCTCCTCTCTTGAATACCAACCATCGGGAAACGAAAAAACAAAAAAAGCAAAAGTGCCCCCGAAAATGGAGGACACTTTTGCTGCATCGTTACGTGCTAAACTAGCCCATGACTAATTTACGCCAGAGACGATGCAGTCGTCAAGATTTTATTTTTTCTTTTTTTCAAGTCGATGAACACGACTAAAAAAGAAAAAGAGACACGCCTAGCCGGGCGCAATGCCCGGCTTTTTGCGGTCTCTTATAAATCATCCTCGTCTTCGAGATCGAGGTCGTCGTCCAAGTCGTCATCCTTGAAGTCATCAAGGCCTTCTACTTTTTCTTCTTCGTCCTCATCATCGAATTCAGATGAATCGTAATCTTCAACTTTTGCGAATACATCCAAGTCATCTTCGATATCGACGATGCCTTCGTCTGCTTCTTCGAACTCTTCTTCGAATTCGTCAAGCTCACCACGTTGACGTGCTTCGATAACGAGATCTTCATCCGACTTATCGAATGGGTACCAAACGCGAAGCGCCCAACGGTTTGCTCCTAAGTTGACGAACAACCCGTCGATGTTCAAATCGGTGTAAAGTTGTGCGATTTTCTCGAGTTCTTCCTCTTCACTCGCAAACGTATAGTTTTGCTTGATTTTTTCGCGAATCTCATCAAAAGAAACAGGCTGTTCGCCAGTTTCTTGGAGAAGTTCATAAACGAAATCAATCAACGATTTATTCATTAAAGGACACTCCTTTTCCGTCACTAGTTAAACATCACTCCTCATTATAAACAAAAGCGATATGAAAAAGCTAGGGAAAATTATGATTCATGTATTCTACTCGGACGAACTCGGAACCAGTACAGGCTGATTAATCCAATATTGAAAATCCACGTAAGTCCTAGAACACCGAACATCCATGCTTTTGGAATTTGAAACGATAATTCCTCGTTTACTGTCTGCCCAACGTACAAACCGTATCCTAACAACCTAATCATTAAGAAGGGTTTTCGCCGTCGTCGCCACCGATGTACGCACACTTGCAGAGAACGAAAAACAACTGAGCAGTCAAATCAATGCGCTCATTCCTGAAAATGAGACGAACATCGCGGCCCTCCTCGAGCAAATGGGGCCGAAAAACAAACAAGGCACGGTCCGAGGACCGTGCCTTCATGTATTATTGGACAACTGGTTCTGGAATCTCGATGGCCTTCAGCGAGCGATCGAGCAATTCGACGACATCGAACGTGCCGACGGTCTCATCGACTTCTTTCGCTTTCGTTCCATCTGATAACATCGTCAAGCAGTACGGACATGCCGAACCGATAACAGTCGGTTTCGTCTCAAGCAACTGTTCTGTCCGAGCCACGTTGACACGTGTCCCGACTTTTTCTTCCTGCCACATGAGACCACCACCGGCTCCACAACACATACCGTTTTCACGGTTACGTGTCGCTTCGACGAGTTCGACACCCGGTATGCGTTCTAGGACGAATCGTGGTGCATCGTAAATGCCGTTATAACGACCAAGGTAACAAGAGTCGTGATAGACGACACGTTCATTCACTTGAAGGTCTGGTTGGATTCGACCCGTATCGAGCAACTCTGCGAGCAACTCCGTATGATGATACACTTTCACATCAGTCAAACCGAAGTCCGGATACTCATTTTTGAACGTATTGTACGCGTGCGGGTCGACCGTGACGATTTTCGTCACCCCATACTTCTCAAATAGTTTAATGTTCGCTTCGGCGAGTTCTTGGAACAGCAACTCGTTTCCGATTCGACGTGGTGTATCCCCTGAGTTTTTCTCTTCATTTCCGAGAATGGCGAATGAGACGCCCGCCTTGTTCAAGACGCTCGCAAAGCTCTGCGCGACTTTTTGGCTACGGCTATCGTAAGACCCCATCGCGCCGACCCAGAAGAGATACTCGAATTCCTCGCCTGCTTTTTTCTTCTCTTTCGCCGTCGGGATGACGAGCTCTGTATCCTTACGCCAGTTCTCGCGTTCTTTCCGGTTCATTCCCCACGGGTTTCCTTGACGCTCGATATTGGCGACCGTACGCTGTGCCTCAGGGTCCATCTTCCCTTCCATCATGACGAGGTAACGACGAAGGTCAATGATTTTATCGACGTGTTCGTTCATGACCGGACACTGGTCTTCACAGTTACGGCAAGTCGTACACGCCCAGATTTCTTCTTCCGTGATGACGTTGCCGATCAACTCGTCTGCGACGAGCATATGACCGTCTTGCGCAGCTGCTGCGATTTCAGCACCTTGCGTGTTTTGGAACATGAGCGCAGGTGCCCACGGTGATTTTCTCGTGACCGCCGCACCTTTCATATTCATATGGTCACGAAGTTTGACGATTAAGTCCATCGGCGACAACATCTTCCCAGTCCCTGTTGCCGGACAAACATTCGTACAACGTCCGCATTCGACACAGGCGTATAGGTCGACGAGCTGCTTCTGGTTGAAGTCTTCAATCTTGTTGACCCCGAAGACAACCTCTTCATCCGACTCTTCCGCTTCTTCCATCGCTGAAAAATCGACAGGTGCCAAGCGACCGACTTTGTGTGTGCGCCCGAGCCAGACGTTGAGCGTACCGGCGATCAAGTGCGCGTGTTTACCTTGCGGGATGTAGACCATGAAGCTGAGTAAGAATAAGAGGTGCATCCACCAAAAGACGACGAACAAGGCGAAAGCGACCGGACCTGGTACCCAAGCAAACGCTGAACCGATGAGTGTCGCGACCGGTTCGCCCCACATTGGAAGCTCTTCCTTATAGACGAGGTAAAACCCGTTCCCGAACAAGACGGAAACCATCAACCCGCCGATGAAGATGAGGGCGAGACCTGCTAAAAAATTTCGTTTCAAGCGCACGAGCTTCTCGACGTAACGACGGTAGAATCCCCAAACGACCGCGACGAGAATCATGAGCATGACGATTTCTTGCATGAACGTAAAGATTGGATAGAGGGGACCGAGCGGGATATGAGGGAAACGTGTTCCGACCGCTAGTCCTTTCCAAATGAAATCAATCGCCCCGAATTGGACGAGGATGAAGCCATAAAACATCATGACGTGAATGGCGCCACTCTTCTTATCCTTCAACAGTTTCTTTTGACCGAACACGTTGATCATGACCTGTTCGAGTCGTTCTTTGTTCGTTTGGCTCCATTCTGCCTTCTTCCCGAGCTTGATGAACGTATAACGCTGATGAACTAGCGTAGCAAATAAATACACACCATAGCCGAGGACGAGCAAGAATAGAATCCAGTTGACGATTAAAAATGTAGACATCCCCAAAACTCCCCCTTTGAAAACGGATTCAATCTTGAATTCAGTATATCAAATGATGAATGAACAGTCATTCATTTTTATGAAGTTCTCGTCAGAAGTTTAGAAGATGTTTCAAGATGAGCAATAATCCCCCATAACTGCACACGGCCAATACGAACGTGCGGAAGTGCAGATTTCGATCCGATGGGAGTTCAAACTTCACGATATTGAGAATCATCGCTCCGGCCACGAAGGCAAAACAGAGCGCCTCAACGTGCGCGGCCAAGTCAATCCAGCGTGAGAAGAACCCACCGAGCAAAATCCCACCACTCAACAAATAGCGTCCTTGTCGCATGTAACGTTCACCATAATGGCGATTTAAGTCATGACCGAGCGCTAAAAAATGCACGCCGAGCGCTGTCGCATAGAAGCTTCTTGCAACGAATGTCACCGAGTCGGCCGTCACCACGTACGCCGAAAAGGACATATAGGCCGTGAGAAGTGTCACCTGTAGCCAATACGAAACGGTCCGATCGACCGCCTCATCTTGAAAGTGAGGGGTTCGAACGAACCGCATCGTGCCATAAAATACCGTGAATCCGATAAGACTGACGATATAAATCTCAGAAAATAACGCCAAATTCAACCAATCGACACGAAGCGTGTCCTGGCGTTTGTTCAGAGACGGCAAAAGATACATGAAGAAGTACGTGATGGCGATTCCGCTCGAGAATGAGAACCATTTCTTTGAGGGAACGGTCTCTTCCCGGAACAAATAGATGCCGAAGAAATTAATCAGCGCCAAATAGATGATAATCCAGTTCGCCATCTCGTCTTCACCCTTTCAAGTCAATCCAAAACCGCTCGACGATCGTCCCGTCTTCTTCCGTATACGGTGTGTCCGCGACGCCCCCATTGTTTAAAATGACTTGACGAGAAGCGACGTTTGTCCGATTACACGTGATGAGTGCACGCTCGATTCCGAGCTCTTTCACTTTCTCAAGCGCAAGTTGTAGTTGGATGGTAGCGAGTCCGCGCCCGCGCGCACTCGGTTTCACCCCGTACCCGACATGCCCACCAATCTTCAAAAGTGATTCATTCAACTCGTGACGAATGTTCGCCGCCCCGAGAAGCTCTTCTCCATCTGTGAGCCAATACGTCGTGCTCGGGACCCAGCCTTCCTCTATGTTCTCACGTAACTCTTTCTGACGTAATGTGTTGACGTACGCCTCGAAGTCTGTCGTTTCACGGTCCACCGAGGTCGGGACAATCCGCTCATCCCGCTCGTACCATTCCTCTAAAAATGCGAGAATCTGTTCTTTTTGATCGACAGACGTCTTGATTAGTCTTAACATCCCATTTCCCCCTTTATTCCTTTCCATTCGTGTTCTCTAAATTGATTTCCTTGTTCCTTCATCTTAGGGAACGCACAATTGAAATAAAATAGACGTTCTCATCAAAGTTTGTCCCCTTTCAGGCATGAAAAAAAGTGCCACCTTGTTCAGATGACACTTTCGGTATGCTTATCCTTCGAGTCCGAGACGTTGCGGCATGTGTGGAGCAAGTTGTCTCGCTTCTTCTAACCGTCCTGCCTCGACGAGCGTATGGAAATGTAAAAACTGTTCGTGCGATGCATCACTGATGGCTGCTAAATAATCGACGTACCGATCGTAGACCGCTTTGTCTTCTGACCGCGCCTCAATAAGTGCGATGTACAGGCGAACGGTGTCTTCCCCGTAAAGGAGCGGGAACTCATCGTTCAATTGAAGCAATTTATCAATCGAATTGACATCGACCCCGTTCTCTTGGTCGTAATGCATGATAACTTGTTCAGCGTGGTCCTCGAGGCGACCGCGCCACTCTTCGTACTCTTCTTCGTTCGTTTCGAGCATCTCGAACCAGTCTTCGTTCAACATCTCTTCAATCTTGTTTACGCGTTCTGTAAAGTTCATCAGTCTTCTCCTCCTTCAAATGTCCACGTGACATGTACTTCATATATGCCAACATCTTCTTCATTCATGGACAACTCATATACGAACGTACATGATTCTTCCGAGACATCGAGGCGCGATGTCGTCGTCGCCATCGTCATCGACATATATGGATTCTTATATAAGCTTTGCGTGAAGCGACCTTCGATGAAGGAGTGGTTCATCTCAATCGGTCCCTTACAAATCAGCGCCAATCGTTCCGGCGTGTACTTGATTGTCGTCGGGACCGCCCCGTCCTCTTGTTGTTGGTCAAACATTAAAATAAAGCCAGTCTTCAATGGATAGTATAAACCGTCTGCCGAGAGCTCGATTGACTCTGGCATGTCACTCATCCGTGTTGTTTGCTGGACACGCACGCGAAGTGGTTCAATCGCCATGCTCATCCCCCTTTCCGTCAATTCATCGTACCATATGTGGTAGGAGTCGTTCTATCGACGGCGCTTCGTTTTCACATAGACGAGATGGTCTACCCAATCTTCGTTCTCAAAGATAAACCCTTCTCTCGTGCACTCATACGACATGCCGACACGCTCCGCGAGACGAATGGATGCTTTATTATCGAGATTGATATGTGCCTCGATTCGTTGAAAGTTCAAGTCGTCAAAAGCAATACGCATCGCCAGGTCGACTGCTTCTGTCCCATACCCCTGACCCCAATGTTGATTATGAATCGTATACCCGACCCTCCCCCATTGAAACGCATCTCGCGCCAAGGTAGAAAAATCCACCATGCCGAGATGTATCCCATCGTCAAGCCGGAAAACGGCGAAAACATGTGCCTCGTCTTCAAGCGCAAGTGCCTGATGATTGTCGACTAGCTGGTCAAACCAAACGGACGTACAGTCGCTCATGTCTAATTTCCCGGGATCGTACACGTGTTGCGAAATACGACGATTTGTAAATCCACTTAACCACGCTTCATAATCTTGTTTCTCTAACGGTCGTACGATGATTCGATTCGTTTTTCGTTGATGAGTAAATCGGTTCAATCTCTCAGGTCCCCTTCCTATTGCTTTTATACAGTCAGAAAAACTTCTTCCAATTCCCTTCCGAAATCACATCGACCTTCCCATCCTTCACGCGAATCGCCGTCTCGTCGTCAATCGCATAAGCCGGTGCCTGTAGCGCTTCCGCCCAATCTGCTGCATGACGTGACGTGTTCCCCGGCAACATGTCATGGTCGAGATGTGGAAAGATCGAGAAGTCGACAAACCCTAACGTCTCATCGCTCTGCTCATCGGATGCGCGCCATCCGACAAACGCTTCTCCAATTCGTGGTGTCATCACCATGCTACCTGCACTCAATCCGACGTAGACACCTTTCCAGGACGGGAGCAGCGAGGCTACCTCGGACTGTTTCATCCAATGGTAGAGAAAGAGCGGATCGCCCCCATTCACCAATAATACGTCTGCCTTATCAAACGCCGGTCTCCACACCGACTCATCGATACTCGGGAGTGCGCTCAGTTCGAGCACCCCAACCGACTTCCAGCCCAACTCACACATCGGCGTCGAGAAATCCCCATTGAAAAAGTTCCATGCGTGTTTCGTTCCCCCGTTCAACGCATAAATGGCTGTTGGGATACAGAGTACATTACACTCTTCAATCGGCTTGTCTAATAACTCGAGAAGTGCTCGTTTGATGCTTTCGTTCTTAATACCTGCTGACGTTAATAACAGTTTCATTTACGTTTCCTCCTTCTCATCTCCCTATAAGGAGTTCGCATGAGTCGCCGTTATCCCCTTTTTCCAACAAAAAAAGGCCGTAGACGAATTTTCGTCCACGACCTTGAAGTTCTGAAAAATTAGCTAATTTTATACACGCGACCTTCGAACGGTTTCAAGTGAAGGAGCGATGATTCCGCATCGCCTTCAACCGGCATGTTGCTCAAGACGACATCTTGCGCACGAAGTGTCTGATCCATATCAAACATCGTCTCTTTCGCCGTCAAGTTCGTGACGACGAGGTACTGCGTGTCACCGAGCGTACGCGTATACGCATAGACTTCCGGGTGTTCCGGCAAGACGACATCATATGCCCCGTAAACAAACGTCTCATTATCTTTACGAAGTTGAATCATCTCTTTATAGAAGTTAAAAATTGAGTCCTCATCTTCAAGCTGTGATTCGACGTTGATATCCGTATAGTTCGGGTTGATGCCGACCCATGGCTGCTCTGCGAACGTGAATCCGGCGTTCGGGGCATCACTCCACTGCATCGGTGTACGCGTGTTGTCGCGTGACGAGTTCCACGTGATGCGCATCATCTCGTCATGACTCTTCCCTTGTTCGACACCGATATAGTAGCGGTTGCGTGTCGCGATGTCATCATATTGATCGATCGAATCGAATTTGACGTTCGTCATCCCGATCTCTTGACCTTGATAGATAAACGGCGTCCCTTGCATGAGGAAGTACATCATCGCAATCGACTTCGCGCTTTCTTTCCAGTAACGCTCATCGTCTCCCCATTTCGAGACCGTACGCGTCTGGTCATGGTTTTCGACGTAAAGGGCGTTCCATCCATCGGCCTCAAGTCCTTTTTGCCATTTCGTCAACACGTTCTTCAAGTGAACGACATCGAGTTTCGAATCGACATCTTCACTCCAAAGGTCCATGTGTTCGAATTGGAAGACCATGTTCATCTTCCCTTCCTTTTCACCGACCCATAGATGGGCATCGTCAGGTGAGACGCCGTTCGCTTCACCGACCGTCATGATGTCATGTTTATTGAACGTCTCGTCACGAAGCTCTTCTAAATAGTCGTGAATTCCGTCCACGTTCATGTGCATCTCGAACGACGGTACAAAGTCGAGGTCGTTCGGGTTTGGCAAGTCGGCGAACGTCGGGTTCTTGCGGATGTGGCTGATTGCATCGACACGGAACCCGTCGATCCCTTTTTCGAGCCACCAGTTGATCATATCGTATACCGCTGTACGCATCTCAGGATTTTCCCAATTGAGGTCCGGCTGTTTCTTCGAGAAGACATGCAAGTAGTATTGCTCCGTCGTTTCATCGAATTCCCAAGCCGAGCCACCAAAGATCGATTCCCAGTTATTCGGCTTCGACCCGTCCGGTTTTCCGTCGCGCCAGATATACCAGTCGCGCTTCGGATTGTCTTTTGAGCTCTTCGATTCAATGAACCAAGGGTGCTCATCCGACGTATGGTTGACGACGAGGTCGAGCAACAGCTTCATACCGCGCTGATGCACTTCGTCCAATAAGCGGTCGAAGTCTTCCATCGTACCGAACTCGTCCATGATATCTTGATAGTCACTAATGTCATAACCGTTATCATCGTTTGGCGATTTATACATCGGGCAAATCCAGATAACATCAATACCGAGGTCTTTCAAATAGTCGAGCTTATCAATGATTCCTTGAATGTCTCCAATTCCGTCCCCATTCGCGTCATAAAAGCTACGAGGATAAATTTGATAGGCGACGGCTTCTTTCCACCAGTTGCGTTTAAGCGTTTGTGTTTGTTGTTCTCGTTGTAAAAGTTGCATGTGATCTAGATACTCCTTATCCCAAAACTCACTGCTCATCATTTATACTTATCTTATTCGTGCTGTGAACTTTATATCATTAGCGCAATCGTTTGCACGATGCAATAAATTTATCTTACCAAAAAACATTCGATGATACAAAGATGTTTCATCAGCATACTCAACGTGTACCCTACACGATTTTGAAAAGAAATGAAAGCGAGGTGCTTCATCATGTTTCGATTTGCTACACTTGAGGATTTTTCAGCAGTCGATCAATTGATTTTAAAGAAAGCAAAAGAGTTCCAAGTAGCCGGAAAGTCGCAATGGGTCAAATATTTAGAGCCGAGTCGTTCCGACTATGTCCGTCACGATTTGACGAACGGGACGGTGTTTGTCTACGAACGAGATCAGCAAGTCGTCGGTGCCGTCAGCCTGATTCCTCCGACTGACTGGGACCATAATCTATGGGACGACCCGGACGGTGCCGTCTACTTGCATCGACTCGTCACAGACTCGAGTGCAAAAGGTGAACGCATCGGGGAACGTTTGATGCAGCATGCCTTAGCAAACACGTCTTCGACCATTCGATTGGACTGTGTTGCCGATAACGCCTTCTTAAATAACTACTATCCTCGGTTCGGTTTCCACTATATCGGCGAACGAAATGGATTCTCACTGTTTGAAAAAAAGGCTTGACCTTGACGTGACGTCAACCTTTACGCTTTGACTAAGGAGGTGAAGGGATGTATTCGATTCAACAACTTGCGTCACTCGCTGGAACGACAACACGAACGCTTCGACATTATGACGCAATCGGTCTTCTCATTGCGAACCGTGACGCCAACGGCTATCGGCGTTATTCTTCGCGCGATGCGGAACGGTTGCAACTCATCTTACTCTATCGCACGCTCGATGTTCCTCTCGATCAAATCGGAGAATTGCTTGATTCAACGACGTTCAACCGGATTGATGTGTTGAGTGGACATATCGAGGCGTTGCGACAGAAAGCAGCCTATTTCGCTAAGCTTGCCGAGACGGCAGAAGCGACCCTCACCTCACTCAAAGGAGGGATTCCAATGGATGACAAGTCATTATTTGATGGATTATCTTATGAGGAGATTCAAGCTCACGAGGCGAAACATCAAGAGGAAGTGCAGGAACGTTGGGGAGAGACTTCAGCTTACAAGACAGCACAAGAACGTGCGCAGAAGCGATCGAAAGCGGACTGGGAACGCATCAATCAAATGCAACTCGATTTGATTGCGCCACTCGTTGATTTATTTCGTTCACAAATCGCAATCGATGACGACCGAGTTCAATCGATTGTGAAAGACAATCATCTGTTCATCGACACACACTTTTACGACTGTTCACTCGATATGTTCAGTGGACTCGGACAGATGTATGTGACGGATGAACGATTCACCGCATTTTATGATCGCTTCGAGCCGGAGCTCGCTGCGTATTATAACGAGGCCATCCAATACTATTGTATCGCGAACAGTTAAGTCCAAGCCTCAGGCTTGGACTTTTTTTCGTCGCTCGGTGTCTTCTTGCGGTCCTATTTGAAGATGTTTTTGTAACATCGGGAGACTCGTCGCCAAATAAATATAAGGGAAGGTCGAGAAGTTGTCCGTTCCACCTGTATAGATTACTTCACTCGTTAGTGGGGTCCATCCTTTCTTCGTCCACTGGCAAAGTCGAACTTCTTTTCTCGATGTGTGGTTATGGAATCCCCAATATGCTTCTCGTTGTCCCACTGCCATCGATGGGGTGATGGTTAAGATGGGACAGTTCATTTCTTGTAACAATCGTTCGTTCATTTCCGCAACTTCGTACATGATGATGACGTCCGGTTGCAGGTGTCGAATCGTATGTTCCGCTTTTTTATCTTGTAAGGAAACGACACGCGTCATACGCTGTTCCGGAATCGAATCGTCACAGAAAGCATACCGCGACTGCAACTCCGCGATTCGTTCTCGACTGAACCTCCGCATTATGGGAGTCAGGAAGGAAATGTACGATTGTGTCAGAAGTTCTTTCCACGTGTTGACATGCGTCGGTGTCGGACCATCTTCCATGATCACATGTGTGACGCCTAAATCCCGTATCGCTTGATAGACAAGTGTTGAACTCCAGTGGTCGCCCGTGCAGAGTACAACTCGCATTTTCTCATCTCCCTCCACTTTGGTTTGCGGTTTGACGCATCTCTCGGACCGCCACATCAAATGAACCAAACATTTGTTGAATGTCTTTTAATGTCGGACGATTGCCCTTTTCTTTTTGCCACACTTCATAACCCCATGGCGAGAGAGCGGTCAAATGTTCATCTGCCTCGTGTAGCGCGTCCATCATTTGCTTCTCCGTGAACAGCTCTCGCGTTGAGATGCCAATCTCGTCTAACGCTTGGGACCAAGACCCGAAACGCCTCACCACTTTCGTGATACTCGGACGTTGGTTCTGCTTGGCCCATTTGGCATAAGCGGTCGACGTCAATGGATGAAGCTCTTCATTGGCATCAAGTAATGATTGGATGATTTCACATTTTTGATCGAACGAGATGATACTCTTCAAATTCGCCTCAATCAGTGCCACTTTCCACGATCCGAACTGAATGACGACCTCTGTCAACGTCGGTGCATCATTGGTCATGGCCCACTTTCGATAATCGGCACTATTGAATGAATCATGCTCTTTCGCCGCTTCACGAAGCATTTGAATCATTTCCTTCTTTGTGAACCGTGGCGTTTGCTGTTCCAACCCAGCCAAACGCAGTACATTCGACCATGATCCGTACATTTCTAATAATTCCACCACGGTTGCCCCGCCGTGAATCTTTTGCCATTTCTGATACATGTAGATGGTGAGGCGACCGTCCGAAGAAGCCTCTTGTAAGTGATCAATCAGTTGTTGCTTTCCCATGTCGCCTCCCCCTTACGTGATTGACGTATCGGTTCATCCCACTTCACGGCTACTAATTTGTGCGAACAGGTGAAGTTGACGACTTAAAATTTTCGTTTCGTCAAATTTTTCTTCGACCACTTCGCGACCACGTTGCCCGAATGAATAACACTGTTCAGGATGTTCAATGAACCAGCGCATCGCCAAGGTCAGTGCCTCAGGTCGACCGACCGGAACGAGAAAGCCGGTTTCCCCATCCGTGACTTCTTCTCGACAGCCACGGATATCGGTAGCGATGACAGGTAATCCGGACGCCATGGCTTCAAGAATAGAGCGTGGCAATCCTTCACGATAAGAGGGAAGTAAAAAGACGTCGTGTGCTGCAAATAAAGAGGGGGTATCCCGAACGAATCCGGCGTAATGAATCTGTGGATTTTGGGCTAAATGCGCCTCGACTTGTTTCGCCGTCTCTTGATCACGTTCACTCGTCATCAACTCTCCAGCAATCGTCAACGTCGCGTTCGGATAGCGTTTCGTCAGTTCATCGAACGCCTGAAGTAAATCTAGGATTCCTTTTTCTTGAACGAGCCTTCCGACAAACAAGAACTTTAAATGTTCTGGGGAAATGTGTTTCTCTGTCGGATAAAATCGATTTAAATCAATCCCATTTCCGAGATGCATCAATCGTTCGTCCTCTTTGAAATGTCTTGTTTTAGCGAGTGAGTAATCTTCCTCGCTTTGGAGCAACAACCAATCGGTCGCTAATGCCGCGAGTGATTTCTCTAACCAGAAGACGAGTTCGTATGCGATTCGACCCATTCGTTCGTGGAAGTAAAATCCATGTGCGGTATAGAGAATATGTGGTGTCCTGGCAATGCGGGCCGCAACTCTTCCTAACGCTGCGGCCACCGGGGTGTGGACGTGAATGGCATCATATTTTTCGCGGCGCAATAACCTCACCAACTCTTGAATGGTCTGTAGATTACGCTTCGGGCTAAACTTTCGATCGATTGGCAACGTATGAATGACCCATCCTTCGTCCCGAAGACGATCCGTCCGATCACCGTAAGCACATGCGACGTCGACTTCGTGTCCTTCCGCCTTCAGCGACTCAATGAGAGGACGTAGCAACACATCCGCTGTCATATCGACGGCGCAGAACTGGAGGATTTTTAAAGGCGCCATAAGTGCACCTCCTCCGGCTTCATCGCACGATCGAGCATGCCTTTCAAGTCAATGACGATACCACGGCCTAACTTCAGCTGGCGTTTCGCAATCGTCCATCCTTCTTGAACGAATTCATCGTGAGACACGGCATAGATGACGACGTCCGCTGGTTTTAAGTCACAGTATGATTTGACGTCGATTCCATACTCTCGTCGCACCTCTTCCGGATCGACGAGCGGGTCACACACTTGCACTTCTAGGCCGAACTCCTCGACCTCTCGAATCAAGGAAGCCACTTTCGAATTGCGAATATCACTGACGTTCTCTTTGAAGGACATCCCGAGGACCGTCACGCGCGATCCGAGAATGGCCATGTTTTGACTGATCATCGTTTTAATCAGGGATGTGGCGACGAAACGTCCCATCGTCTCGTTGATTCGACGACCTGCTAAAATCACTTCCGGATGATAACCGAGCATCTCAGACTTCATCGTCAAATAGAATGGGTCGACGCCGATACAATGACCACCGACTAGACCTGGTCGGAAGTTTAGGAAGTTCCATTTCGTCCCGGCAGCCTCTAACACCTCGAGCGTGTCGATGTTCATGCGATCGAAGATGATGGCCAATTCATTCATCAACGCGATGTTCAAATCGCGCTGTGTATTCTCGATCACTTTGGCCGCCTCAGCCACTTTAATCGAGGAAGCGCGATGAACGCCGGCATCGACTACCGTCTCATAAACAGCCGCTACCACATCGAGTGTTTCTTCATCCTCGGCAGCTACGACTTTTTTGATTGTGCGGAATGTATGCTCACGGTCGCCCGGATTAATTCGTTCTGGAGAGTAGCCGACTTTAAAATCAATCCCGGCCCGGAGACCCGATGTTTTTTCAAGTAATGGGATACACTCTTCCTCTGTCAGTCCCGGATAGACCGTAGATTCGTATACGACAATCGTGCCCGGTCGCAAATGCGCTCCAACAGCACGAGTCGCGCTACAAATCGGTCCTAGATCTGGTTGATTTTGATCATTGATGGGTGTCGGCACAGCCACGATAATGAAATCCGCCTCTTCAAGTTTGGCGACATCCGTCGTATATAAGACCGCTGCTTGCTCAAGGTCTACTGATTCAACTTCTCGCGTGCTGTCGAGATGAAGGGTAAGCTCATTGATACGCGTTTCATTGATGTCTACTCCGATGACGTCTCCTACGCCACCTAGCGCAACAGCGACAGGGAGTCCGACATATCCTAGTCCGACAACAGCTACGTGACGATTGGCAATGGTTTTTCGTGTTGTACGTGATTCTGAGATGAGTTTATCCATGTCCATCTGCCTCCTGAGATTCGGAATTATGCGGTTTTATCAATCACAATGACTTTTCCATTCGGTCCCCGAGGAATCGATTGCACGGCGGTCAACGTAATCACGACCTCTTTGCCGAACAGTAGTTCAAGCTCGCTCCTCATAATCTCTTCATGTTCTGGCTTGAAACGTTCAAGATCCGGGACGTATTTTAATTCGATATGATACAAATCATGTTGCCGATACTGCGTTTGGATGACCGAGTTGGGTAACACTCGGACAACGGTCGTCAAATCTCCTTCGTAGATTTTTTGTTTGTTCGGAGTGAGTACATAATTGCTTTCGCGTCCCTCAATGGAAGTGACGAATGTTCCTCCCTGTCCACAAGCACATGTCCCCTCTCCAATTTTCATCCGATCGCCAATCCGGTAACGAACGAGCGGTGTCCCATGGGTCGTAAAGCTCGTCACTAAAATTTCCTCGTGATCCCCATACGACTCGATCACGCCTGTTTCGTGGTGGAGATGCATATTGCCATGAGTACATTCCGTTAAAATCGGCGCGCCTTCAGAAGACGCGTACTGATCAAATACCGGGGCATTAAACGCCTCTTCTAAGATGGCTCTTCCTTGAGGCGTAATCGTTTCGGCAGTCGGAAAAATAGCCAGTAATTGAAATTCAAGTGGAACCTGATTTTCTTTGATGTATTTCGCGATTTCAATCATGGCAGACGGTGCACTGTCTAATACGACTGGCTTGAATCGATTTAATGCGTCGATGTAATGAGGGATGGTCTGAGGATTGACATGATAGAGCGAGAATAGCAGTTGATTGAGCGGTCGATTGTAGCGCCAAAATACAGGTTTTTCTTGATTTGGATTACAAATTTTCCGTCCTGTGAAACTCGCTCGTTTCATTCCTCTGACAAACCCGTGCTGTGCTTTGAAAAAGTCGACGTGGGCCATACGTCTTTGATAGTCTTCTTTCGTAAAATGAACTTGTAGGGACGTCCCTGTCGTTCCACCGGTTCGTCCAAGAATGTCTGTTTTGATGTTCGAGTGGATGTCCGGATTTTTCCGAACTGTTTCTTTTTCGAGGATCGGGATGCGCTTCAACTCTTCCATCGATTGAAGGGGAAGAACAATCTCATTTTCTTCAAACAGTTTTTGATAATATGCATTGTGCGTCGCACAGAATTCAAGAAACGCATTGAGTCGCTTCAACTGATCGGCTGCGACAAGTACCCCATCTTTTGGACGATTGGCTAAAACGACTAACTCACGCTCATATGTGCGTCCGTACCGTTCTTGCCATAGTTTCATTCCATACAATGTCGTCATCCATTGTTGTAATCGAATCGGTGATCTCATGTATAAATCACGAAGCGCAAACCCTGCCATGGTGTAGTCTCCTCTCGCTAAGTGTAGAGTCGTTTCACGACTCGGACTTTTCCGTTCTTTTCTTTCTTGATGCTTTTCACATCTCGTAGAAGAACTTTCATCCGTGAAGTAAACAGTCGCTCGACTTCTTTTTGGAGCGCGACTTCATGTTCAGGCTCAAATCGTGCCTCATCCTTCACGTACAGCATCTCAATTTCGTCTATTTTGTGTTGCAACACTTGGATTTGAATAATGGAGTTCGGCAGCACGCCAACCGCTGCGGTCAAATCTCCTTCAAACACCTTATAGCCTTCCGGCGTCTCAACATAGTTCATTTGACGACCATCGATTGACTCGATAATGGTGTCCTGTCGTCCACATGGACACATCGCTTCACTGAGGGTCATCCGATCGCCGATGCGGTAGCGAATCAGCGGTGTTCCGTGCGTCGTGAAACTGGTGACGAGCGCCTCTCCAAACGCATCCGTCTCGATGATTCCCATCTCAGGGCGTAAGTGCATCTTCCCGCACTCACACTCCGTAACGATAGGAGCCCCTTCCGAAGAAGCATATTGATCGTAAACCGGCGCTTGGAACATCTCTTCTAACAACAAGCGTCCGGATGGTGTGAGCGTCTCCGAGGTCGGAAATAAAGCCACCGGTCGGAACGATAACGTCTTTTGATGGGTTTTCAAATATTTTGCGATTTCAATCATATCGGAAGGTGAACCGTCGAGTGCGGCCGGTTGAAATTCGTTCAACGAATCGATGTAGTGTGGAATCGTCGTCGGATTCGAATGCACGACCGAGTAGAGCATTTGCTTCATCGGGGCATTGTACCGCCAATACACCGCATTTTTTTGATTACCTGGACAAATCATCCGTCCTGTAAAACTAGCTCGCTTCATCCCACGGCGAAAACCATGTTGTTCTTTAAAAAAATCGAGATGCGCCATTCGCATTTGATAATCGTATTCGGTGAAACGAACCTGAATCGATTTACCCGTCGTCCCGCCCGTCATGCCGATGATCGGGGCATGAAGGTTAGAAAAGATGGTCTCATCCGTTCGAAGCGTCTCTTTCTCCAAAGGGGGAATCCGCTTAAAGTCTTCTAAGCTCTTTATGGGTAAGGTAACCCCGTGTTTTTTGAAGAGTCGTTGATAGTACACGTTGTGTTGATTACAAAACTGCAGGAATTGATTCAAATGATTGAGTTTTGCATCAGGTGACGCTTCATTTGGAGCACGTCTCAGTCGCTCCAATTCCTGCTCATAATACTGACCGTATCGCTCCCGATATAACTTGATTCCATATAAGGAAACCAGCCAATTTTGGAGGCGAATCGGTGAGTGTGCATAAATCCGATCCTGTAAAATCCCCATTACTCGATGCCCTCCTTCAACACTTGATGATAGGCGATGTACCAGTCGATAAACGCGTTTACGCCATCGCGAATCGACGTCTGTGGTTGAAAGTCAATCGATTCATATAAAGAGGAGGAATCGGCAAAACTCGCGGGTACATCTCCCGCCTGAAGTGGTAACAAGCGGAGGATGGCCTTTTTCCCGACTCGCTCTTCGATCGTCCGAATAAAGTCCATCAAAGATACCGGTTGCTGATTTCCAATGTTATAGACACGAAACGGAACGTCACTTCGGTCAGGTAGAGGATGTTCATAGTCAAACTCCTCATCTGCCAACGGTGCGATATCCATAAGTCGGACAATCGACTCGATGATGTCGTCGATGTATGTGAAATCTCGTTCCATCTCACCATAGTTGTATACATCGATTGGTTCGCCTTTTAAAATCGCCTCCGTAAATTTGTAAAGTGCCATATCGGGACGCCCCCATGGCCCATAGACGCTAAAGAATCGCAACCCCGTCGTTTTTAGACCAAACAAATGGCTGTACGTATGAGCCATCAACTCATTCGCTTTCTTCGAAGCCGCATACAAGGATAGCGGATGATCGACCGGGTGTTGTTCGGAAAATGGCATCGCCTGATTCGAACCGTAAACCGAGCTCGATGAGGCATAAATCAACTGTTCTACTGGATAGAAACGACAAGCTTCCAAGATGTTCAGGAAACCAACGATGTTGGATTGAATATAGGCATCCGGATTTTCTAAGCTGTAGCGTACACCGGCCTGAGCCGCCAAATTGACCACGATTTGAGGTTGGTTTTTTTCAAAGACACGCGTGATCGCCATCTTATTTTCTAGGGCATCACGATAGAGTTTGAAACGAGGATGCGTCAACACATGAAGTCTTGATTCTTTTAATTTCGGGTCGTAATAGTCATTGACCACATCGATCCCGATGACATGATGTCCTTCTTTTAGCAACCGTCGAGCCAGATGAAAACCGATGAACCCGGCCACTCCGGTCACGAGAACTGTTTTTTTCATAACGACTTCCTCCTTTGCGTTGACTCGTTGACTCGCATCCTTACCGGTTCGATTTGTGGCGCAAAAATACTTTCCATCACTTCTTCTGGCAGTTCGTTATTTGCGACAAACAACAAGAAAGACGTGAGGCCGTTCGATTGATCGAGTAGATATTCAATCGTTTTCAAAATCGGATCGACCGATTTAAAGGGTCTTGTACAACCGACGAAAATCTTTTCATATACTTGATTCGTATGTTCGCTCGTTGCGAGCAGTTCTTCGAACAATTTTTCACCAGGACGAATGCCACTGAACTGAATCGGGATTTGCTCGAGGGTGAAGCCGCTCAAGGTAATCATCCGTTTCGCCAAGTCCACGATTTTGACGGGATTTCCCATATCTAGTACGAACACTTCGCCGCCGTTTGCGCGTACGCTCGCTTGAATGACGAGGCGACTCGCTTCAGGGATGGTCATAAAGTATCGGGTCATCTCTGGATGCGTCACCGTAATCGGTCCGCCCCGCTGAATTTGTTCTTTAAAGAGCGGAACGACGGAGCCACGACTTCCTAAGACGTTGCCGAAACGAACGACCGAGAATGTCGTTTCGCTATGTCGCGCCTGCTGTTGGACAATCATTTCTGCTACTCGTTTCGTGGCACCCATCACGTTCGTCGGATTGACCGCCTTATCCGTAGAGATCATGACGAACCGCTTCACTTCAAAGAAATCGGCGGCTTCGACCATATTCTTCGTTCCGTAAATATTGTTTTTCACTGCCTCTCTCGGATTGTCTTCCATGAGCGGAACGTGCTTGTGAGCTGCCGCATGATAGACAACGTCCGGTCGATACTGATCAAACACTTCCATCACCCGCGCCCGGTCTTGAACGTCACCGATGACGGGACAAATCTCTGTATCAGACCCGAGTAAGCGGAGTTCGCGATCGATTGCATATATGCTATTCTCGCCATGTCCAAACAGGATGAGTTTGCCAGGATTGAATTTCATCAATTGACGGCAAAGCTCTGAACCAATCGAGCCTCCTGCACCGGAGATTAAAATGGTTAATCCACTCAACGTTTGAGAAATCTCCGAAACATCGAGCTGAACCGGTTCACGGCCGAGCAAATCTTCGATGGCCACTTCTCGAATCTCATTTAATGAGACTTTTCCGGATGCGAGTTCCGCAAGCATTGGCAGTGCATGGGATTCGACGCCTGTCTTCTCAATTCGTTTCAACAGTTGTACTCGATTTCCGTATGGAAGAGAAGGAATGGCCAACACGACCACTTCGATATTCAGCTCTTCAATTTTGCGTTCTAATAAATCGATTGAACCGATGACCGGTGTCCCGTGAATGTAGAGACGGTGAAGCAATGGATTATCATCCAACACCCCGACCACATGCAGCACATTCGTTCGATGCTCTTTCAGTTCTTTAATGATTTTTTGACCCGATTCCCCACCACCGATAACCAAGGTAGCTTTTCCATTCGACACCGGTGCGTGAAATCGGAAAAACGATCGTGTCCTAGCAACGAGTCGGATAAATAACATTCCGTTAAATGCGAGTAAGCTTTGAATAAAAATTGCTTGATAGGAAAAGCCATCCAATAATACGTATGATGCGAATAAGACGAACGTGTCACTCATGACCAACACAATCGCCAGTAGTTGCAGCTCACGCATCGATCCATATCGCCAGTCGATTCGGTATACCCGAGTCACCCATCCTAAAATGAGAAGAACGAGCGTCTTCAATCCGAGAATCGTGATCAAATCTAGCGGGTCAGACGTTACCGTCGGATCATTCACAAAGAATAGGTCAAACGTCACAAAAATCGCGAGCCCTGCAATCGTGATATCGAGTAACATCAAGAGCGCATTTTTTCGATCAATGGGAGACCGAACAGTTGGAGTACTCATCCTTTCACCACCTTCCATCCCAATCAGCTTCGAGTTGATGCTAGATAAGTACCCGTTCAAGATTCACAATCCAAAAGAAAAGAATAGCTTTTTGATACGAATGACATTTCGTCATGAAACGGTTTAACAAATGTGTAATGAGTTCTTACTTTCTTTTGTGAATATTTTTAATTTATATGGGTATTATGGGAAGTAGAAGGTAGGACATTTGGATTATTTTCACTTTGAGATTTTGCGAATGTCGCATTCTCCCAAAGTAGTCAATCGATTCAGGTTCCTCCCTTTTCATATCTCGTCACCGGACACATATTCGAGCTTTCCTTCAGGACCACCATTGTTTAACCACACCATGACCTTTGAAGCCACGACTTGCTTCTGAAAAGGAGAGACATCACGATGAAACGATGGACAGAGCAACAGATCCTCTCATGCCTAAGACAAGCAGCGAATGAACTTGAAGAATTTGACACAAAACAGTACACACTATGGGCCCGAAACAAAGACGTTCCTTCCCTATCGACCGTGATTTACAAATTTGGTTCTTGGCGGGAAGCCGTTCAAGCGGCGGAGATTAAGATGTTGTATCGCTATTATTCAGATGAAGACATTTTGACGGCACTGATTGAGGCATCAGAAGAACTTGAACTCTTCACGAGCCAAACGTATCGTGCCTGGGCAAAAATCTCTCAAGCCCCTTCTTTGACGCTGATCAGCAGCCGGTTCGGTTCGTGGTCGAATGCGTTACGCGAAGCCAAGCTTCAAACGACGACGGTACGGAACAATGAAGAACGGATCATTCAAGCCTTGATTGAAGCCTCTGAAAAGCTAGAGCGCCTCACGTCCCAACATTACGCCGTATGGGCACAAGAAAAAGGCTATCCGACGGTAGCGACAATCGCTCGTAAATACGGTTCATGGAGCTATGCGCTTTTTGTCTTGGATATCGCTCCACCGAAACGTAAATGGGATGAGGAAGATGTCATTGATGCCTTGCAGTTAGCCAAAACGGAGCTCCCGCACTTTAGTATCCTACACTACCGGAAATGGGCCGAAGGTCGAAACGTCCCGAGCACATCGACGATCAATGTTTTGTTCGGAAGCTGGACGGCCGCGTTAAAATGTATGGAGGAGCAAAAAGTAAAACAGTAGCTCATACAGATGAACTCATACAAAAAGCGCCGACTCTTTTCGAGTCGACGCTTTTTTCATGTGACGATTGCAATGTATAGCGGGATTCCAACTAACAGGTTGAACGGGAACGTGACAGCTAGCGAAAGGGTCAAATAAAATGATGGTTTCGCTTCTGGGACCGAGGCTTGTAACATGGCGGGAGCGGCGATATACGACCCACTCGCTGCGAGTGTCATCAAGAGGATCGTTCCGCCGTCAGATAAATTGGCAATCCCCGCTGCAAAAAAGCCGACAAGTGCTCCGACTAACGGAAACACCATCCCCATCATCATAAATTTTAGTCCATATGACGGGACCGTTTTCAACTGCTGTCCGACTTTCATTCCTAGACCTAGTAAGAATAAGAGTAAAACGCCCGGGAACAAGTCGACGAAAAATGGTTTGAGCGGTGTGGCGTCTGGTGTCACCAGTCCAACAATCAGACCTGCAAACATCAAGAGAATACTTTTCGAGAACAAACTCTCCCGCAACACCGATAGAGAGTTCGCCTTCCCTGACGTAGCCGTGATTCCCATCACGTGTGTCTGATTATACAGCAGTAACGCCACAATCAGGCCGGGAATTTCAAGGACGACGACTAGTGTTGTCATGAACGGCTCGTACGCAATCCCGAGACGCTCGAGCTGTGTCGATGCTGCTACATAGGTGACGAGTGACACCGAGCCGAACGTCGCAGCCATGGCAATTCGCTCAGGGAATGAGAATTTGAACATTCCTCCGACATAAAATGCGAGAAGCGGTAGCAAAATTCCAATCAACAGCGTCACGGTCAGCGGTAATGCGATGTCTTCAAAAGATACCGAGGCGAGTCCCATGCCTCCCTTTAGTCCAATGGCAAGCAGTAAGTAAATGTTGAGCGTCGTACTCAGCGAATCCGGGATCTTTAAGTTTGATTTTCCGACTGCGGCGATGACGCCCGTCACGAACAGTAGTACCGGGGCGCTCGTCAATAAAAATAAAAACAATTCCATACATCTTCCTCCTTGCTTAGCGACAAAAAAGCGCACACCTAAAGAAGGCGTGCGCTGTATGCCGACGGCTCGAATGATCGCTCCATCAGGCCGACAACTGTCGGTTTATTGAATTGGTCAGTAGCTCCGTCATAAGATTTCGAAAGCACGCTTCATCATGACTCGTCCAGTCGCTCCTATATACGTCTCTACCTTTCATTTTAAGAAGGTAACGTTTCGTTGTCAATCGGTTTGATCCCAAGGGGCATCTAGTCGGAACACGATGAGACGCTCCCCTGTTTTCGTACTGATGTCCGTATGGAGCGAGACAATCGAACGACCAAGTACTTGCCCGACAATCGTTTCGAGTTGACTCCGTCCTGATTCGACGAGATTGTTGCGATATTTCTTCAATTGCTCGCGACCTGACGACTTAGTAGCCAAGTCATACTCGGCCGGCGTCAACACGCCTTGGAGTGTGACGATGGCGAGATCTCGAAGCAGGTCTGCCTTACACGTCAATGACCCGCGACCCAAATATTCTTTCTCCCATTGGGTAATCCGAGCGCTCATTTCCATTTCCAGCTGACCCTTTTTCCGCATTTACTTCACGAATCCAATCATCATCTCACGAAGAATCTTAGCTGCTGCGATGGCAGTCATATCTGACTGATCGTATGCCGGTGACACTTCGACAAGGTCTGCACCGATGATGTCGAGGTCTGCGTTTGCAATCGCATGTACCGCTTCGAGCAATTCTTTCGTTGAGATGCCACCGATTTCTTGCGTCCCTGTCCCTGGTGCCGCTGACGGGTCGAGGACGTCGATGTCGATCGTGACGTATACTTTTTTGCCAGCGAGTGTCGCTAAGACGCGTTTGAGTGGTTCGATCACTTCAAATTGATGCATGTTGTAGCCGACTTCACGAGCCCACTCAAACTCTTCTTTCATCCCTGAACGGATTCCGAACGAATAGCAGTTCGATGGTCCAATCAAGTTTGCCGCTTTTTTGAGCGGAGTCGAGTGTGAGAGCGGCTCGCCTTCATACTCATCTCGAAGGTCCGTATGCGCATCCAAGTGGAGGATGACAAAGTCGTTGCCGTAAACGTCGTGCATCGCTTTGATGATCGGCCATGTGACAAGGTGCTCACCGCCCATGCCGAGTGGGAACTTACCTGCTTTGACGACATCTTTGACGAACGCCTCGATCATATCGAGCGACTTCGGTGCGTTCCCGAATGGAAGCGGGATATCTCCTGCATCGTACACCGCGGCATCAGCCAAGTCACCGTCTAAATACGGGCTATATTCCTCGAGTCCAATCGATACTTCACGAATCCGGTTCGGACCGAAACGCGAGCCTGGACGGAAGCTGACTGTCCAGTCCATCGGCATCCCGTAAAGAACCGTCTTCGCCTCTGTCACCTCTGGGAGGCTGGCGATAAACACTTTACCTGAGTAGGCTTCATCGAAACGCTTAATCATTTTGTTAAGTCCTCCACGAATTTCGGAAGAACGAACGCTGCATTGTGAAGCTTCGGCGTATAGTACTTCGTTTCGATGTCATGGAACCGCTCAGCTGATACTTGTTCCGGGTCGTATTTCTTCGAACCGATCGTGAACGTCCACATGCCACTCGGGTACGTCGGTACGTTTGCTGTGTACAACTTCGTGATTGGGAAGATTTCCTTCACGTCACGTTGAACCGTTTGGATGAGTTCTGGTGTGAACCATGGGTTATCCGTTTGAGCCACAAAGATGCCATCCTCTTTGAGCGCTTTTGAAATCCCTGCATAGAACCCTTTTGTGAAGAGGTTGGCTGCTGGTCCGACCGGTTCAGTCGAGTCGACCATGATGACATCGTATTCGTTTTCTGACTTCGCGATATGCATGAATCCGTCACCGACGATGACTTCAACACGCGGGTTGTCGAGCTCACCCGCAATATTTGGTAAGTATTTCTTCGAATATTCAATAACTTTCCCGTCGATATCTACGAGAACCGCTTTTTCTACTGATGGGTGTTTCATAATTTCACGGATGACACCGCCGTCTCCCCCACCGACTACGAGCACATGCTTCGGATTCGGGTGTGTAAAGAGTGGGACGTGTGCGACCATCTCGTGATAGACGAATTCGTCCTTATCCGTCGTCATGACCATCCCGTCAAGTAACAACATCGTTCCGAACTCGTCCGTTTCGACCATCTCTAGTCGTTGAAACTCCGTTTGTTCGCTCTCATAAACGTGGTTTACACGGAACGTAATCCCGTAATCTTCTGTTTGGTGCTCCGTAAACCATAATTTTAATTTTTGGTCCATCGATAGAACCCCTTTCTGTTCAAAAAGTTGTTCGTATGCGAGTGGCGTTTTGAGGCGCTTCTTAATCATACGATAGGAAGTATACAAAACCTGTACCCATTTTGCACGATTTTTTTGCGGGATCGGTCTTGAATGTGAGTTTTTTGTGATACGTTGCCGATATACTGATTGAACCAATTCTGAATCGAAAGGTGGAATAGTATGTGGTCACCCTGTGCTGCTTGTAACACAACCATTCCTTTGATTGCTCAAGGAACACTCGTCACGAAATTCAAGGAATACTCTTACAAAACGTTTGAAGAACTCGATACGCTCCTTCTGCATGCGGAAGGAACGGTTTACTGTGTCGATTATAACTCGAAAAGTCAGACGCCTCCGCTCGAGGTCGAAGCACTAAAAGATCAGCTTGCGCATCGGCACATCATTGAACAGATTCAGCACGGCACGTTCGAGAGTCACCTCCAACCGATCATCTTCCTCGATTCAACGGAAACGTTCGGATATGAAGCGCTCCTCCGCAGTAGCGCCAACATTTCACCTGGTGACCTATTCCGGACGGCAAACCGTTTCGGTCTCCATTCGAAACTCGATCAACGTGCCCGCGCGGAAGCAATCAAAGCAACGTTTGAAGCCGTCGCCCCTCAGCAAAAGACGTTCATCAACTTCTTACCTTCGACCATTTATAACCCGGACTATTGTCTCCAGCACACGTTTGACATCATTGACCGATATGACCTCAGCCCAGACCGCTTTATCTTTGAAGTCGTGGAGACGGAGAAGGTACATGACGTCGATCATCTCCAACACGTATTTTCGACATATAAAAAGCGGGGGATGAAAGTTGCATTAGACGATGTCGGGGCAGGCTTCTCGACAATCGATATGTTGAAGCGACTTGAACCGGACTATGTCAAAATTGACCGTTCCTATATCTCGTTTTGTGATGAAGACGCTGAAAAACGCGCTTTCCTCAAACAAGTGCGTGCGTTAACCCATTCGATGGGCATCACCCTTCTTGCTGAAGGGATAGAACGTATGGAAGAAGCAGATGTCTGTCGTGAGCTCGGATTCGATTTAGCGCAAGGATATTTCTTCGGAAAACCGGCTCCTGCCAATCAATACAAGATTGAAATCACATAAGTCATCACGTTCAAAAGCACAGGAATCGACTTCGTCGACATCCGGTGCTTTTCTTTCATTCATGCGCCAACAACACCTTGATTTTAGATATGAAAAAAAGGGTAAGAGATGAATAGTTATGGACTCTCTCGAAAGGAGGAACGGTTGTACGCGAATATGTACTTCTTCGTTCGTTATCCCGACGAAATCAATGCTGTTTTGAACAGCGTGTACTAAAAAACGAGGGGGGATTCCCCTCGTTTTCATTGTTCATCGAACTATAGAAAGGTCGTGTTTCCTTTGAAACGTCGCGTGATTCAACTGATCATCATGGTCATCAGTGTCATCTTGCTTATCGGTCTTTTGTTTTGGCTCGATGTCCTCATACCCGTACTAATCGGGATTGCCATCGTCGCACCGCTCATCGTCGGATGGCAGATTCTATTTGACCAAGTACAACCTCAAGGAAAGCTCGCCTGGTTACTAACCGTCTTCTTCATTCCATTCATCGGTGTCTTGGCATGGGTCATGTTTGGCCGTACGCCACGCCGGCATCGACGCTTCAAACGAACGTCCTCAGAGATCCGGATGCTACGGCAAGCAATCGAAAGCGAGAAAATTGAAACTTCACCTGATATTGTGTCGTCTTACCCGTTGACACGGACACTCGAAAAATTAGGCGCATCCGGTGCCGATGGTCATACTTCGACTAAACTACTCGTCAACGGTGAACAGAAATTTGATGCATTGTTAGACGCCATCAACAGTGCAACCAATCATATCCACATCCAATACTACCTCTTTCGGACGGATGACATTTCGTTAAAAGTTAGAGACGCCCTCATTCAAAAATCGAATGAAAATGTCATTGTCCGCTTTCTGTATGACGGACTCGGTAGCCAAGAAATCGGGGAAGAGTTTATCCAACCGTTACGGGAGTCCCGTGTCCACGTTCAGGCGTTCGACCCCGTTTTGCATCCGTACCTGGTGTTTAACGCCAACTTCCGCAATCATCAAAAACTGATTGTCGTGGATGGGCGAATCGCGCTAACAGGCGGGTTGAATGTCGGGGATGAATATCTTGGGAAGAATGATAAACTCGGTTTTTGGCGTGACACCCATCTCCGTCTTGAAGGTCCGCTCGTCCGAGAATTGCAACAGCTCTTTGTCGAGAACTGGCTATACGCAGGACAAGGGACGAGTGATGAAACATGGGATTTGTTCGCAGATGAAGAGCACCTCTGTCAGTACTTTGTGAATGAACCGAAAGGGCAAAACGGTGCGACACAACTACTCGTCACATCGCCTGGTAAAGACGTCACGATTCGCGATGGACTCATGCGTCTGTTGATGGATGCCAAAGAATCGATTTGGCTCACCACCCCATACCTTGTCCCCCCACCTGAACTATTGGCCATTCTTGAAGTCGCAGGTCGTAGCGGCATCGATGTCCGAATCGTCGTACCGGGCAAAGGAGACGAATGGTTCAGCTTTCATGCGACCGAGTATTATTTTGAACAACTGTTGAAGCGCAATATCAAAATTTATAAATACAACCGCCATTTCATCCATGCGAAAACGCTCCTGATTGATGGTAACGTTGCCCTCGTCGGATCAGCCAACTTCGACTTTCGTAGTATGTTTCTCAACCACGAGATGATGATTGCCCAATTCGATACTACATCCATTCAAGAACTGCACGAGGCATTTCTAAAGGACTTTGATGAATCCATTTTAATCGATTGGACCATGCTGCGGAAAAAGACGACCGGCAAACGTTTCGTCGAAGCGTTTTGTCACATTTTCTCGCCACTTCTTTGACGCATTCGCCACAAAAGATACGTAATGGCGACGACACCAACTAAAAACAGCTGCCATCCAATCGTTAACTGCATCGCTGCCGTCACCGCCAGTCCTTCCATAATCAAGGCAGGAATCTTTCCAATCGTACTTGCTACAGCGAACGAGGCGAGCGTCATGCGACTGAACGCCGCCGATAACGTGACGAGACCAGAAGGAACGAATGGCATAAGACGCATCCCGAGGACGAGAAACCAAGCCTCGGTTCCTTCGGACTTCCGAAGCCGTTGAAATGGGCTACCATTTGGGGAAACATAACGGTGTAGGGCTTTTCGATAAAGGATGAAACTCACGACGGCGCCAACTGCCTCCCCGACAATCGATACGAGGATACCCGGCACGAGACCGAGGACACTCACATTGATGGCTGTTAGAAAAGCACTTGGGATGACACCGGCGACCGCAATCACACTATTCAGTAAAATACTGATCATCAAAAATAAAGGGAGCGGGAGCAGTTCCCATTCCATAACCATCACTCTTTCTATTCACAAAATAAGGACCACGACATGTCGTCATGGTCCTTCACTATATCATAGCGATGATGAAGAGGTCGCACCTGCTTCATCCCACGAGTCTTCGTCGACTGGTGGTAGATGTTTTTCTTCCAATTTCGAAACGACAACCGCACATGCCGCATCCCCCGTGATGTTGACAGATGTGCGAAGCATATCGAGAATACGGTCGACCCCGATAATGAGGGCGATTCCCTCTACCGGTAAGTTGACTGACTGAAGGACGAGCGCAAGCATGACAAGTCCGACTCCCGGTACACCCGCTGTACCGATCGAAGCGAGGACCGCCGTGATGACGACCGTCAACAACTGAGTCATTGTTAAGTCAGAAGCGAACACTTGCGCGATGAAAATCGTCGCAACCCCTTGCATGATCGCTGTTCCGTCCATGTTGACCGTTGCCCCAAGTGGCTGTACGAACGACGAAATCGAACGCGGCACACCGAGTTTTTTCTGTGCGACTTCCATCGATACTGGAAGCGTCGCATTTGACGAAGAAGTCGAGAACGCGAACGTCATCGCCTCATAGAAGTTCTTGAAGAAGAAGACTGGGCTCATCTTCCCGATGAAGTAAACCGATGCCCCGTAGACAATCGTTGCATGTAAGAATAGCGTCAAGACGACGGCAATCATATACCACGCCATTGCGACAACCGCGTCGAGACCGATGCCCCCGATTGCAGAAGCAATCAATGCGAATGCGCCGTATGGAGCGAGCTTCATCACAAGATGAATCAAGTACATCATGATGCGATCGCCTTGTTTGACGAATTGACGCCACGTCTTCGCCTTGTCCCCGAGGGCAATCAACGCAAACCCAATCAATGCCGCAAAGACGATGATTTGAAGCATGTTTCCTTCAGCGAGCGCCGTAATCGGATTCGTTGGAATCATATTGACGAATGTCTGTACGATATTAGACGATTCCTCGGTCGCTGTTGATTCAAATTCAAGACCTGTCGTTGGGAAGTCCCCACGCTCCCCTGGCTGTAAGACGGATGCAACACCCATCGCTAACATGATCGCGAGCGCTGTCGTCGCTAAGAAGAACAGAATCGACTTCGACCCGACTCGACCTAGTTCTTTCGGGTCCCCGAGACCCATGACGCCTAAAATAATTGAGAAGAAGACAATCGGTACGACTAACATTTTAATTAAATTCAAAAAGATCGTTCCGACCGGAGATAAAATATACGGATTCACAATCTCATAAACATTATCCGGCAAGCCCGCCAATCCGAGACCAACAACAACACCTAGCGCGAGACCGATTAAGATTTTTTTCGTTTCGCTCATCGTATCACCCTTTCTTTTTTTCACAATGTAGTCAGTATATCATAATACTGAATTTTCATACAATTACAACTGAATATCTCTTCAGTTACAAATTCTCTTGAAATTCCCAAAAACTTGAAACAAAAAAGATTGGAGACGAAAATTCGTCCAATCTTTTTACTCAGCGTCTACACGCTCGAGCTCTGCATGAAGTTCAGTCGAGTTTGCCCAAATCTCAGGGCGATGTTCTTGTAAGAAGTTCGCTAAAACGTCGCGGGACGGAGCGTCCATCATGTTGATTAAAATCCGACCCTTTAACGATTTATCCATTTGATTAACGTGATACGGTAATAATTTATAACCCCGTCTCGCTTCCACGTCAACTAACATGTCACATGCCGCGACACCGCCATAATAAAAGCCTTCTGGTTTTCGACCGACCGTCACCCACACGATCCAATACGGTTTCCCGTTCGGTACCGCTTCCGGGTCCGTCAAAAACTTAATCCGTTTCTCGATGGCAGACTTGGCGTGCATCGCTCCCATATCGATTGTTGCAACGCCTTCTTCGACATCGATGATGACCGGAGACATGTTATTTAAACTAAGCGAACCGACACCAAAACCACCGTGTCCGTCCGTCGCATCGTCTGAAATAATATTAAAATTAATGTCTTTCATGTTCCACCCTCCCTCTCTACTGTACACAATGACATAGGATGGTGGCAATCCTGAGTCACACCCATTCGATTTGAAAGCGTCCTCCTGGACCGATCTGTTGGATTAATGAACGATCTTCTTCAATGATCCTTCCGATGACATTGACGCGCTCATCTGCCGGCAAATCCCGCTTCGTTATTTGCAGTTCCCCTGCATAACGACCGTAACGTTCATTGTCGATCGTGATACTGCCGAGCATTCGTTCTTCTGTATCTCGCGGTTGAATCAAATGGTCCCCAGGTCGTCCATACGCTCTCGATTCGACTGAACGGATGACGTCCCGGGCTGGGTCCATCCGATTCGTGTGACTTGTTGGAACCGAATCATCATGATTTCGTGTGGTCGCTCGAAGAACGATGACGCCCTCGTCGTACTCCCGAAACTGTCGCATCGTCTGATTGGATATACACGGATCTCCAATCAAGATTCGATCGACCCTCGCTTGTAAATCGATATAACACGAAAACGGAGATTGGTGGCGGTGCATCTCGAGTGTCGGTAATGTCTCATGAAGGGGGCCACGTAACCGTTCATCTCCAGGGATGAATGCTTGTATCTGTATTCCTTGCGCATGTAACCAGGCGTTTCTTTCATCAAACCAAGAACGCTCGAGTCCTGTTTCCGGACGAGGATAAAAGTTATGCCACGCTTCGACATGCTCACGTCGTAGCCCTTGTCGTAGCATCTCTTCAAGCTCTGCTTCCGTGAGCGTACTCGCATTGAGGGCGACCATCATATGTCGTGATAAGTCCGCCACTTGTTTCGGTGTGACACCATAGTCAACACGTAACCCGGTGACACCCCACTCCATCAGCGCATGAGCATCATCCCAAGTCTTACCGAGTGCCTGTAGAGACGATGGAGCGATATCCGCCACGAGTTCCATCTTTAAACGACTTGCCAACGCACCTAATTGCTGAAGTCGTTCCGTATAAGTTGTCGGATTGTCTTCCGGAATATGGAGCGACGTGAAGATGCTCGTAAACCCTGCCTCTCGCATGCGTTCCATCCAAGCCATCGAATCAAGTGTCAGTTCATCGCCTAAGTACACTGAAATCCCTCTCATATGAATCCACCTTTCCAAAAGTAGAGAAAAAGATGACTCGACTGGAGCCATCTTTTTTTATTAAATCCCGTCCGCCATCTCTTCTTTGAAACCGAAGAAATAAGTAAACAGGAAGCCTGCCGTATATGAAATCAATAGTCCGGCAATGTACGTCAAATACATGCCATTATCAATCAATGGTGTGAGCGATAGACCGGAAACACCAACCCCGAGCGCCGCTGTCTTCATTGTCGCTTGGAAGGCACCACCGACCGCGGCCCCGAGACACGCTGTCAAGAAGGGTCGTCCGAGCGGAAGCGTGACACCATACAGGAGCGGTTCCCCGATTCCAAGGAAACCTACCGGAATGGCCCCTTTGATAATATTGCGAAGGCGTGGGTTGCGCGTCTTCACAAAGATTGCAAGCGCTGCACCGACTTGACCCGCCCCGGCCATCGCCAAGATTGGGAGAAGGGCCGTTGTTCCGACCGTGTTCAACAGTTCCAAATGGATTGGCGTCAAACCGTGATGCAATCCGACCATAACAAGCGGTAAGAAGAATCCGGCCAAGAGTGCCCCTGCGACAGGTCCCCCGAATTCAAGCGTCGCATTGATTCCTCGCATGATACCGTCTGACAATACGCCAGCGACTGGCATGATTGCATAGAGCGCTGTAAATCCAACGATGAGAACAGTAAAGAGTGGTGTGAAAATAATATCAATGGATACCGGCATGAAGCGACGAATGTGCTTCTCGATATACGTCATGAGCCAACCGGCAAAAATAACACCGAATAATCCACCACGCCCGACGACGAGCGGCTCCCCATAAATGACGATGTCCGCGAGGAGCGGGTTGAACAGGATCCCCCCGGCAATCGCCCCGAGTACCGGCGTTCCTCCAAACTCTTTTGCCGTGTTCCAACCGACAAGGATGGCTAAGTACGCGAAGACCGTGCTACCGAGCACGAGTAGAATCTGCATCCACGTCTCCGTCCGGTCGACGCCGGCGTTGACAGCAAAGTTCGCGGCCCCGTTAATGATCCCCGATGCGACAAGTCCCGGAATGAGCGGAATGAAGATGTTTCCGAGGCGGCGAAGGAATCGTTTGAACGGTGATTTTTGCTTTTCTTTCACCTTCTGGCGTTCGACCGCCGCACGTTCCTCTAACGTCAAGTTCGCATCTACCGATTCTTCCCCGATGGCAAGCCCCGTCTCATGGCTCATATAATCCGCGACCCGGTTTACGGTACCTGGACCGACGACGATTTGTAACGTCTCATCATCGATGACACCCATGACCCCGTCAATCTTTTTCAGCGCATCAATGTCTGCCTTCGTCCCATCTTTCAACGTCAATCGGACACGTGTCATACAATGCGCGAGTTGACGGATGTTCTCTTTCCCCCCGACATGTGCGAGGATATCCCGTGCTAAAACCTCTTCTTTCTTCATCTCGATTTCCCCCTTATAGCGCCTCGCGGACGAATCCGTTCGCGCGCTCTAATCGTTTGACAGCCTCCTCATAAGAGACGTCCGCTAAAATCATGACAATCGCCGTTTTGACGTGCCCCTTGGATGAAGCAAAATAACGCGCGGCCATTTCCATGTCGACCCCTGTCGCTTCTGCAATCATCCGCTTGGCACGCACTTCTAGCTTTTCATTCGTCGGTTGCACATCAACCATCAAGTTTTGATACACTTTCCCTACTCCAATCATCGACGTCGTCGAAATCATGTTGAGGACAAGTTTCTGTGCTGTTCCCGCCTTCAATCTCGTCGAACCGGTCAGTACTTCCGGTCCCGTTTCCACTTCAATCGGGTAATCCGCATGTCGACTGATGACCGCATCGCGATTACATGAAATTGAAGCTGTTGTGGCACCGAGTTCTCGTGCGTAATCGAGACCTCCGACCACATATGGCGTTCGACCGCTCGCTGCAATCCCAACGACCGTATCCTCTGCCTTCAAATGAAGCGCTTTCAAATCTGTGACCGCCAATTCCTTACTGTCTTCTGCTCCCTCAACGGCTTGAATGAGCGCGCGTTCGCCGCCGGCAATCAGTCCGATGACTTGATTGGGTGATACTCCAAAAGTTGGCACACACTCCGCTGCGTCTAAAATCCCTAAACGTCCACTCGTGCCCGCACCGATATAAATCAGGCGACCGCCTTTACGAAAGGATGCGATGACTCGCTCCACGACTTTTGTGATGACCGGAAGTTGCTCTTGAATCACTTGAGGAACTTGTTGATCCTCTGCATTCATAATCGCCAATCGTTCCTCAATCGACATCTCGTCCAGGTGCATCGTTCGTTCATTCCGTCTTTCTGTAGCCAGTTTATCTAGCATCGCCACCATCCTTTCTTCTCTATGATTTAATCGTACTATATTGAAATTTAAAGTCAATTTATAATTTAATTTTTATGAAATTTAATTTCAAATAAACTTTAAAGAAAAACTCACTCTGAACGAATGAGTCGTTTTTTCAAGACGTGCACGCGTGTTCCTTTATTCGTGATCGAATCCTTCTCATACACGTATCCGTTTCGCTCCCAGAACCGACGAGCGCGGAGATTGTTTGGAAGGACACCTAATCGAAATACCGTCTGATACGGGCGCATATATTGGTCTTCCAATTGTTCATACAACGTTTGCGCCAAACCTGTCCCATGGAGAGATTCTTCGACAACGAACAAACCAAGCCAAAGCGAGCCATCCACGGGATGTCGTTTCAACAGGTCCGCGATGGCGACAACCCGTCCATCTTCACGAATAATGAGACTGACGGTGCCATCCGCTTCAAAATCCGCCACGTTCTCGTCACGAAACATCTCGACTGTCTGTTCATTCAATCTTGCGAATGTGCGTTGATCCATCAGAAAGCGTTGCAATTCTTGACGATCTTCAGCCGTATAAGGTCGAATCATCGGCGTAGTTTCACCATCTCATCTCGAGCTTCTGCGTACCGATCAATCAAGCCTTCTCCCTTCCGGTGGAGGAGTCCCATATATAACGTATCGACAATCGTCAATTGTGTCATCCGTGAGGCGATACTGGCGATTCGGAAGTCACTCTCGACGTTCGGCGTACAGAGTCGAACGTCCGCTTCCCGGTAAAGCGGTGATTTGTCGAGGTTCGTGATGGCGATGACCGGAACACGTTTCTTTTTCGCAAATCGGACGAGCTCGAGCACATCTTTCGTTCGTCCTGACGTGCTGATTGCGACGAATACATCAGACTTTCCTAAATGCGGGATCAGCGACAACATATAATGAAAATCGGGAGAGGTCGTGGCCGCATATCCCAGCTTCGTAAACTTATATTGCGCATCGATTGCCGCAGTCGAAGACCCCCCGACCCCGTAAAAGATGACGCGGTTCGCGCGAGCGAACAGGTCCACTGCATGTTCAAGTTCTCGTTTATCCATCGCTTCGGCGCACGCCTCGATTGCCGCCTTGTTCACATGGATGACTTTTTGGAACGAGTCATACGGCGTGTCTTTTTGCTGGAGGACGTTAAAGTCCGTCAGCGTCGTCTCCGTGACAGCCAAGTCTTTCACGAGCGCGAGCTTGAACGCTTTAAAACTATCAATTCCGACGACTCGAGCGAAGCGAACGATACTCGCCTCGGATACATCCGTCTTTTGCGCAAGCTCTTTTGTCGTCATGTTTGGAATGAGCGTTGAATGGGACAAAATATAGTCGGCGATCTTCTTTTCGACCGCTGTCATATCCTCTTTCGCTAAATCAATTTTCGTAAGTAAGGATTCCATTTGGTCATCCCCTTCCTGCAACTGTTGTTCTTTTATGATAGCGGATTCCTTCCCCATATTCCAATCACCTAAAAAGATCGAGCGTACGCCCGATCTATAAGTTGTTCGTATTGAACGTGTCACCACCTTGAATCGATCCGTTCTCAAATCCTCTCTCGAACCAACGCATGCGTTGTTCCGATGTCCCATGTGTGAACGAGTCTGGCGTCACATATCCACGTGCCTGACGCTGCAGCGTGTCATCGCCAATCTGATGCGCGGCATTCATCGCTTCTTCCACGTCTCCCGCTTCAAGATACCCTAACCCTTGCGCGTGATGGGCCCATACGCCTGCATAGTAGTCCGCCTGCAACTCGAAGCGGACGAGATAGCGATTGAATTCGGTCTCGCTCATCCCGTTACGAAGCGGCATGATTTCTTCTGTCGTCCCGAGAAGCGTTTGGACATGATGCCCGACCTCATGGGCGACGACATAAGCCATCGCGAAATCCCCTGGTGCATTGAAACGTTGACTCAATTCATCATAAAAACTCAAATCGATATACAGTTTTTGGTCGCCGGGACAATAGAACGGACCCACAGCGGAGCCGGCAATACCACAAGCGGATTCAACCTGTCCGGAAAATAGGACGAGCGTTGGCTCTTCATAGGTCATCCCATTTTCAGCGAAGATGTCTGTCCACACTTCTTCCGTATCCTTCAATACAACCGCTACGAAATCTGCCATCTCCTCTTCACGAGCCGTTCCGGTATACGTCCCCTCCGATTGAGGTTCCCCGAGTCCGATATTGTTGACGAGATCGGTCGGGCTTCCCCCGTTCAATAATGTAAAGACGATGACGAGAATCAACCCAAGACCGCCTCCGACCCCGGCAATCCCTTTCCCTCCGATGCTACGCCCACGTCGATCCTCGACGTTTCGGCTCTGTTGTCTTCCTTTCCACTTCATCCCGATTCCTCCTACATTCGCTCTGTCTTGTTTATTACCCCAAATCCGGTAAAAGTGAGCTTATGTTTCGAGGTAGATGAGAATTTTCTTTTCTAGAGGAAGGGGATTCTCTACAATGAAAGAGACTTCAGCAAAGGAGGAATGACCATGCCTTATGTAACTGTAAAAATGCTCCCGGGCCGTACCGTGGAACAAAAACGTGCATTAATCGAAAAGGTGACGGATGCCGTCTCCGAGACGACGAATGCGCCAAAAGAAAACATCACCGTCTTCATCGAAGAGATGGATGCGACACACTACGGTCAAGCCGGCGTCATGCACGCAGATAAGAAGTAAGCGACGAACGGACTCCTAATATGGAGTCCGTTTTTTGTTCTAGTCTTCTCGGTTCACGTCGAACCGTTCACTCGGTACGGTCGGCTTAATCAAGTGACGTGTCGCTCGCCAGATGTGGTAGCCGATACGGTCGAGCCAGAGCAATACTTGTACTTTTTGTATCGTCTGGTCCATCTCCAACTGATTCGCCGCCGTCTCTTCTAGCAGCTCCGAGCGATGTGCTTTCCGATATTCCGCCAGTTGTTTTGAGGCCTGTTTCCACAGCTTCGAATCCTCTGGTGGCGTATGATGATTCAGTTGATTCACAAGGTCAAGCTCATGCAATACGAGTTCTCGTGCCGCTAAAAAGTCCGTGTCCCGAAGTGCGTGGACCGGTTCGACTTCTCGCAAGACATATAACCAGCGTTCCAGATGATCGATCGTATGCAAGAGGGATAGATGTTGGCCATAATCATTTTGCTTTCCTTCATCTTCAAGACGTATCGTGCTCAAAAAGACACGGACATCGCTCAACGTCTTGTCGACGAGCGTCAATTCATCTTCACGAAGACGTCCCTCTCGGACAAGCAATTCCGTCTCATTTCCTAAATATCGTTCGATTTCAAGTAAAGAGCGTCGTGCCGCTTCAAGAGCGACCGTAGGGAGTTGTGACATGTTTTTATCGAGCAGACGTGTCAATTTTTCGGAGCGACTCGGAATCCACTTCAGTAATCGACGTGCGAACGTTTGATAAAATGGTAGGAATAAGATCACACCTAGTAGATGGAATGTCGTATGGAATAAGGCGAGACGTAATAAGTCGTTCCAGTTGACCCAATCGGCTACTCGATTGACGACCTCGAAGAGAACAGGGAACGTCAGCCATCCAATGAGGACGATTGACACGTGGTAGATGGCATGCCCCAATACAATGCGTCGGGCTGACTTCCAGCCTCCGATTGAACCGAGTGCCACGACGAGGCTCGTCCCCGCACTTTGACCAAGCACCAAATAAGCGGCTTGCGGGAGTGAAATCGCCGCCGTCGCGAGAGCCGTCATCGTTAGCACGAGTCCAATCGTCGATGACTGAAGGACGGCGGTCATCATAAATCCGATTCCAATCAGAAGTGCCTGATGCAGAACGGTCATCTCACCGGCCGAGCCAAACGAGAACGTGACGACATCCCGCATCGCTTCTTGTAGCGTCCCAATCCCAACAAAAATCAACCCGATACTGACGAGCAACAGTCCCACTCGGCGAAGGCGTGGACGAGAGAGACGGAACGCCATCCCGATTCCAATGAGCGGCAGAAACAACTGGCGCACGTCTAAGTTATAGCCGAGGATGGCAATGATCCATCCCGTCGTCGCACTCCCTACATTGGCTCCAATGACGAGAGGTAACGATTGCGTGAATGTCAGGAGCCCCGCACTCACAAACCCAATCGTCATCAGTGTCGTCACCGAGGAAGATTGAAACAGGGCTGTCAGCATCGCGCCGAGTGCCGCTCCAGATAAAGAGCCGTCGGTGAACTGATTCAACCGATGTCGTAACCGCGTCCCCGCCCATTTTTTGAGCGTATCTGTCAGTAACGTCATCCCGAGTAAAAAAATCCCGATCCCACCAACCAGTGTCGCAATCTCCATCGTGTCACGCCCCTTTGCGTGTTTACTCGTCCTTCAATGTCGATAATATCCACGATTTTTCATTCGCATAATCTTTTAAATTCAACAACATATCTTCCGGATAATAAATTTTCTCGTCCGACTGTCTCGAGTTCAAAATCGATTGAACGAGCATTGAGACCTCTGAAATCTCTTTACGCTCCCCGTCATTCATCTGTAGATAAATCCCCTCGTATTTGCCTTGTCCTTTATATAAGTCGTATGGCAACTGACTTAACTGATCTTCAAGCAGATAGTATGTCGGTGGAAGCCCGATCGTCTCCATCGTCTGTCGCAAGCGCTCCATATAACGAACACGATTCGCTTCCGGGAAGTTCTTATATTTTAGTAATCGGCGATTCACAAATCGGCTCGCCAAATCTGCCAAAATGGCATCGTCTTCTTCCATCCATTCTTGGAAATAGAAGTAGACGACCGTCTCGTCCAATTTCAAATATTGTTCGAGTGACATACCGGTGCGTTCAAAAATCGGCAAGAAGTGTTTCGGCGTCATGTTAAACTCATAACCACCCTCATAGAGTTCCTGCGCCCGCTCAAGAATCGCTTTCAAGAGAAGATCACTCGACCGCGTCGCCGGATGAAGGTACACTTGCCAATACATTTGATAGCGACGCATAATATAGTCTTCAATCGTATGCATCCCCGACTGCTTGACCACGACTTGGTCTTCATCCGGACGCAAGACGCGCAACATGCGTTCTAAATCAAACTTTCCATAACTGACACCCGCAAAGTGAGCGTCGCGTAACAAATAGTCCATCCGGTCAACATCAAGCTGTGAGCTGAGCATATTGACGATCAAGCGATTCGGATGCGTCTTGTTGATAATGGAGGCCACTTCTTCCGCAAACCCGACACCCATCTCAGATAACACCTTATTCACTTCGGTTTCCCCTAAAATGATGCGCTCCGTCCACACTTCATGCCGAACGGAAAAGACGTGCTCGAACGCGTGCGAAAACGGACCATGTCCCACGTCGTGCAAGAGCGCCGCCGCCAACAGTAGCTCCCGGTCACGGTCGTCCCATTCCGGGTACTGTTGGAACTGATCGATTAACTGGCGTGCGATTTCATATACGCCGAGCGAGTGATGGAATCGCGTGTGCTCCGCGCCATGAAACGTCAAAAATGACGTTCCAAGTTGTTTGATGCGACGCAAACGCTGAAACTCTTTTGTATTGATCAGCTCCCAAATGAGGTGATCGTAAACATAAATATATCGATGTACCGGATCCTTGAATACTTTCGATCCAGATAGTTGTCCTCGAGACGAGTACATGACATGCCCTCCTACGTTTCGTTATGTTCTAGATTCGACTTCAAACGAATCGTTCCCTCCATGCTATAATGAGGAGGAAAATTTTTTGTGAAAAGGAATTAATGTATATGATCCATCCATTGTTACAACAACCGAGCTATCGCATCATCGATCAGTCGAGTCTTGGCACGATGTTTCAAGCGGAACAATCGTTTGCGACCGATGATACGTTATGTGCGTCAACGCAAGAACGAGGTGCCGTCTTGCGGGCATGGGTGCACACCGATACGATTGTACTCGGAATCCAGGATGCTCGGCTGCCTCATTTGAAAGAGGGAATTCGTTATTTACATGAACATGGATTCCGTCCCGTCGTCCGAAACTCAGGCGGTTTAGCCGTGATGCTAGACGATGACGTCCTCAACCTTTCTTTAATTTTACCAGAGAAGGACGGGATTCAAATCGACAGCGGTTATGAGGCCATGACCTCGCTCATCCAACACATGTTCCAAGACGTCACGAATGACATCGTCCCAGGGGAAGTCGTCGGTTCATACTGTCCAGGAAGTTTCGACTTGTCGATCGACGGCAAAAAGTTCGCTGGGATTTCGCAACGACGCGTTCGTGGCGGTGTCGCCGTTCAAATTTACTTGAGCGTAAGACAGAGCGGAAGCGCACGTGCTGAAATCATCCGTGACTTTTACGACCTTGCCATCCAAGGGGATGAGACAAAGTTCACGTACCCAACCATTGTACCGGAAACGATGGCTTCACTTGAAGACTTGCTTGGGATCCCACTTACCGTACAAGACGTCCTCACTCGGGCCTACCGCGTTCTTTCCACTGTCAGTTCGCTCCAAAACGCGACATTAACGGCAGACGAGCAAACGATGTTTGCAAGTCAGCTCGAACGCATGTGGAAACGGAATGAGCCGTTACGCGACATTGAACAACAATTAACAGAGGAGTGATTCATCCAATGTTTAAACTGATCACAGACACCGGAGCCGATTTGACACACGATCAAATCATCGAATACGGTCTTGAGATTTTACCGCTCGGTGTCATCATCGACAACGAAGAATTTTTAGACGGCGAAACGATTCAACCGAAAGAAGTATACGATGCGATGCGTCAGGGTAAGACGCCAAAGACGTTCCAAATCGAGACGTCACGAATCGAACACTGTTTCCGTCAGCATCTCGAGGCTGAAATCCCGTTCTTATATCTCGCTTTCTCCGGAGAACTCTCCGGTACATACCAAACCGCTGTCATGGTCGGCGAAATGTTGAAAGAAGAATATCCAGACAGTACATTCACGGTTCTCGATACACGGACCGCCTCTGTCGGACAGGCATTGTTCGTCAAAACGGTCGCAGCGTATAGTCAAGACCATACGTATGAAGAAACGGTCGAGTATGCCGCTTCGCTCGTCGGTAAAGTCCGTCACTTGTTCACGGTCGAATCACTCGAATATTTGATGCGGGGCGGACGTGTCTCGAAGGCGAGTGCTTTCATCGGAGACTTGTTGACGATTTTACCGTTATTGACGGTCGAAGACGGCAAGCTCGTCCCGATCGAAAAGGTACGCGGTCATAAAAAGGTCATGCGCCGGATGGTCGAACGGACAGTCGAATCGAAGTCGATCGTCGAGAACGGAGACCTCTTCATCGGTCATGGTGACGACCTAGAAAAAGCCGAACAGTTCGAGAAGATGGTCCGCGAACATCTCGAACCGAAGCACATCACGAAGACACTGGTCGGGTCTGCCATCGGTGCCCACACCGGTCCCGGTCTACTCGTCATCGCCTATTTCGAGGCATGAAAAAATGAGCTCTCCCGATTTTCGGGCGAGCTCATTTTCGTTTAGCGATTCCAGTTTTTAAATCCATCACCGAACTGCGCGTAATTTTCGTCTTGGAACACACCGTCCACAAATTTCGGTACATCTACCGGCAGTTTCCCTTGCGGCTTCACTTCACCGAAGATGGCACGAATGCCTGCCGGCAAGTTCGGACCAGCCGACTTCAAGTTGCCCGCCTCCGAATCCGGTCCATTCGGGTCGCCTTTGAATCCATAGATTAAGAGATGTGCGGGGGCATCCGGTTGAACGGCGATGTCGTATGGGTTGCGCAAGCTAAGTAAGACTGACTTCTTCCCTGTCTCGTTTGCGTAACGGAACACCTCCGCCGGCACGTAATGATCAGCTGACGTCGGCTTCAGTTTGGCGCTGTTGTTCACGTTCGAACCAACGATGATATAGTCAGCCGCTTCGACTTGTTGCCGTAGTGCCGGATTTTGATTTAGATGCGGCGTTGATGCTGAGTAGTTGGCCGTGATGACGTTCACGTCTTTCATATTCCCTGCATTCTTTTCTAGTGACTTGATTGTTTTCACCATGCTGTCCGTTTGGTCTTTCGCTGGCGACAAGACGAGCACCGTGTCTCCTTTTTTCGGTTTGAATGGAAGCGTCTTCTTCTCGTTCTTCACGAGAGTGACGGCCGCCTCCGCGATTTCACGTTCCTTCGCTTTATGCTCAGCGCTTCCTACCGTTGCATTCGCTTCTGCGAGCTTCATCTCGAGCGTCGTGGAGTCCGTCGTTTCTCCCCAAATTCCACGCTCTGCTTTCAGTTTTAAAATGCGTTCCACTGATTCATCGATGGTCGCCTCCGATAAACGTCCATCCTTCACTGCCGCAATGACTTCCTCAAAGATTGCTTCGAGTTTGATCACATCTGCTTCCGAGCGTAAAATCGTCGGCATGAGCGCGATGTCGACCCCTGCTTCGAACGTCTTGATGACCGCCTCTGCTTCCGTAAAATTGTCTGCGATGGCTTGCATGTTGAGTGCGTCGGTCACCACGATTCCTTCATATCCAAGTTCCTCACGAAGCACTCCCGTGATGACATCATCCGAAAGCGTCGCCGGGAGTGGGAACGTGCCGCGTTCTGATTCGACGACCTCGTCCTCGATTTGTGGCATCCCGATATGCGCCGTCATGATCATGTCGATTCCTTCTGTGATGGCACGTTTGAACGGTAACAACTCGAGACCACGCAACTCGTCGAGTGATTTATCGACAACCGGTAACCCATAATGCGAGTCGACGGCCGTATCGCCATGACCTGGGAAATGTTTCGCCGTTGCTGCAACGCCTTGGTCTTGAATACCTTGTGTCATCGCGGAACCGAGTTCCCCGACTAGTTCGGGGTCGCTCGAGAACGAACGGACGCCGATGACCGGATTTCCCGGATTGTTGTTGACGTCAAGTACCGGTCCGAAGTTCACGTTTACCCCGAGTGCGTTCAATTCAGAACCGATGATTTTCCCTGCATCATAGGCATATTGACTGTTACGTGTGGCCCCGAGTGCCATATTCCCCGGTAAATTCGTTCCCGTCCCAAGTCGTGTCACAATCCCACCTTCTTGGTCGATCGTGACGAATAACGGGACATCATTGCTGGCATCTTGTTTCACGACTTCTTGCAAATCATGAACGAGTTTCGTCGTCTGTTCCGTTTCCTTCACGTTCTCCGCAAACAATATCACTCCACCGAGATCGAAACGATCGATGACACGCGCCACTTCCGGTGCAAGAGATGTATGGTTCGCCCCGTTCCATAATCGGAAGTCCGGCATGATCATCTGCCCGATTTTTTGTTCGAGCGTCATCGACTCTAGCTTCGTGTTGACGCGCTGGTCAATCGACATCGTCGGCGTCCCTTCCGCCACGACCGCGTCTGCTGCTGGAACCGACGAGACGAGCAATGCCGTTGTCAATCCGAGTGTTGCCGTCCAATTCAGTGCCTTGTTCATGTTCCCACTCCCCTTAGTCAAATTTGGCTGACCCCCAAACGAAAAGGCATGGAGGAAGAAGCGTTGCCTCATCAACGCTCGTTCACCCCATGCCTGATCGCATCAGTTACATTTGGTCCTTATTCAGGTGGTCAACAACAGTATAGCAACTCCACTTTTTAGAAACAATTGTTCAAGTGAAAGCGTAACCATTTTGAAACAATGTTTCTGTTTTGATACACAGTGAACTGTATTGGCAAAACTAATAATTTCTGTGGTTCGTTTTTGATTCGTTTTTTGGTAAACTCAATTCGATACAGGTTAACTTTCAAAAAGGGGGAAATTATTGTGGCAAGAGGGGAATTGAAACGTAAGCCGGAATGGTTAAAGATCAAATTAAACACGAACGACACGTATACCGGCCTAAAGAAAATGATGCGCGAGAAAAATTTACATACGGTATGTGAGGAAGCAAAATGTCCGAACATCCATGAATGTTGGGCGGTACGTCGGACTGCGACCTTCATGATTCTCGGGAGCATCTGTACACGTGCTTGCCGTTTTTGTGCCGTCACGACCGGAAAACCGAACGAGCTCGATTGGGAAGAGCCAAAACGTGTTGCCGAATCGGTTCGACTTATGAACTTGAAACACGTCGTCATCACGGCTGTCGCGCGTGACGACTTGAACGATTACGGGGCTACTGTCTTCGCAGAAACGGTTCGCGCGGTTCGCGCCATGAACCCGGAGACATCGATTGAGGTGCTCCCGTCAGACATGATGGGTGATTTCTCTGCCTTGCAGACGTTGATTGATGCGGGTCCTGACATCATGAACCATAACTTAGAGACAGTCCGTCGCCTCACACCGAGAGTTCGTGCGAAAGCAACATATGACCGCACACTCGAGTTCTTGAAGCGTTCGAAAGAATTGAACCCGGATATCCCGACGAAGTCATCGATCATGGTCGGACTTGGGGAGACGAAAGAGGAATTGATTGAAGCGATGGATGACCTACGCGCGCACAATGTCGATATTTTGACGCTCGGTCAATACTTGCAGCCGACGAAGAAACACCTTGAGGTGGAACGTTACTACCATCCAGACGAGTTCGCCGAGTTGAAAGAGATCGCTCTATCAAAAGGATTCTCACATTGTGAGGCTGGTCCACTCGTCCGTTCGTCATACCATGCGGATGAGCAAGTACACAAGGCGCGTCGCCACACGATGTTGCCAATCGACTAACAGAAAGAAGAGAGATTATGACTGGTACGACGTGGCATTTACTTAGAACTGAATCGACTTCCCCGGCCGAAAATATGGCGATTGATGAAGCCATCGCCAATTGGGTCGCGAAGGGAGAGCTCAAACCGACGCTTCGTTTTTATTCATGGGCACCTCATGCAATCAGCGTCGGACGTTTCCAGCGAGCGACGCGTGACTTGGACCGGGACGCCCTCAAAGCGAACAATATTCCGGTCGTTCGTCGCTTAACAGGGGGACGTGCCGTGTTGCATGCGGATGAGTTGACGTATAGCGTCATCTTGCCTGAATCGACCCCTGCCCTCCCGACGAATATCATCGAGAGCTATCGCCTACTCACGGAAGGGGTTCGCCGCGGATATCACGAACTCGGCGTCCCCGCCGAATTTTCGGTACCATTGACGGAAGAGGATCGCGAAGCGCTCCGCAAACCAAAATCGGCCGTCTGCTTCGATGCTGCTTCATACTATGAGCTTGCTGTCGACGGGAAGAAGATCGCGGGTAGTGCACAAGTGCGCCATCAAGGGGCCGTGCTTCAACATGGTTCGATTCCTCTCTCCGTCGATGATGAGGTGTTGTTTGACTGTTTCGCGATGGATGAGACGGAGAAATACGAAGCCAAAACCCGCTTCAGCGAAAAAGCCGTCGCCTTGAACGACACGTTAAAGCGTTTCGTTTCCTTTGACGAAGTAGCGGCCGCATTCGAGACCGGTTTCAAGGACGCGTTCTCGTTAACGTTCGAACCGCTTGTCTTCACGAAAGAACAGCAAGCCGAAATCGATTTGCTCGTCAAGAAGTACGAGAGTGATGAATGGGTCTGGAAACGCTAAAAAGATTGTCCCTTTTGATCAGGGACAATCTTTTTTTATGCCGTGTTTGTTCGGCGCAACAGATGGCGCACTTCTCGGAACGTGACGAATGTTTTGTTGTTCGCATCATACAATTTGTAGCGTAACGATTTCAAACTTGAAAACAGTCCGATTGTCGTTGCCCGTTGTAACGGCGGTGTCGACGTATGTGCTTTCTCTAGATGATAGTTCGGCACGCGTGGACTCAAATGGTGCACGTGGTGGAATCCGATATTCCCCGTCACCCATTGAAGCACTTTCGGCAACTCATAATACGAACTTCCTTCAATGGCCGCCTTCACATAATCCCACTCCTGCTCATCTTCGAAGTATGAATCTTCAAACGTATGCTGGACATAGAACAACCAGATTCCAAGCACACCGGCGATGAACATCGTCGTGCCTTGAACGATCAAGAACGCTTGCCAACCAATCAGATAGATGAGCGCGCTATATAGGACGACGAGAGAGATATTGATGAGATACGTGTTGTGTCGTTCTTTTTTCCGCGCGTCCTTTCGGTTGAAACGACTCGTGACGAGAATAAGCCAAAGTGGTCCGAGACCGAACATAACGAGCGGATGACGATATAGGCGATACTTTAAACGAGTCCATTTTGACGCTTCTATGTACTCCTCAATCGTCATGACCCAGATGTCGCCGACACCCCGTTTATCCAAATTTCCACTCGATGCATGATGAATCGCATGCTCTCGCTTCCACTTCTCGTATGGGAATAACGTCAAGACCCCTGTGATGGTTCCGACAATGGCGTTCGCCTTCTTATTTTTAAAGAATGAACCGTGCGTACAGTCATGGAAGATGATGAACATCCGCACGACAAATCCTGCTGCAATCAGCGTGAACGGCAATGTCAGGAAAATCGAGACACTCAGTAGTTGGTACGCTAAAAACCACGATACGAGAAACGGTAAAATCGTATTGATCATCTGCCGCACACTGATCCGAATATCGGACTTTTCAAACGGCGAGACGTGCTTTCTTAATTGGGCAATCTTTTCTTTACTCATAACAACCTCCTTGAATTCAACAGCGTCACAACGCAAAAATATAGATAAAACCAACAACCAACGTTGTTCAATGTGAATTCATGGATCGGAAGTATTCCCTATCAAGAATTAACACTAGGTCATTATATCACGTATAAAACTTATGTGGTGAAAATTCAGAAAAAAGACTCGCCCCTATCTTTAGAGACAAGTCTAACTGATTCATTGTTGCGTATAGATGGAAACCGAGCCACCGTTGACGAAGAACTCGCCCCAACCGTCCGCATTGATCGTCACGAGACGTCCGTTATTTCCTGTCATGTCTTTCCACACTTCCCCTGCATTCTGTTTTCCGACATACATCCATTTCGACCCGCCTGATCCGTCCGACAAAATCGTCGCAAGACCAGACTTCGCACGGTCCGTCACCCCTTCACGTGTCCACCCGATGACGTCTTGGTGATTGATGTAATCATGTTGTGTGCCGTAGGCGAAATCTTTACGCGCTTTCAAAATCGGCTGAAGCGACGCTGACATATTCGGGATTTCACGGTTCGTCGTCCCTTTCGTTCCATAATAATCTCCATAGAAGAGTGCTGGATATCCTTGACCGCGTGTCATGATGGTCGCATAGGCAAGCGGTTTGAACCAATTCGCGACCGTTGATTCCAGTGACTGCCCTGGTTGTGAGTCATGGTTGTCGACAATGGTGACAGCGAGTGTAGGATGCTGCTCGACGACCGTACCTTTTAAAATGTTCCGCATGTCATAGTAACCGCCACCGTTCCCTGCCGCTTGGAAATTGTAATGGAGTGGTACATCGAATACGGAATGAGTGTAGCCCGTCTTGGCCAAGTAATCATTGATGGCCCCTAAGTCATTCTTCCAATACTCCGCAACAGTGAACATCTCTTTTCCGGTTGCCTGACGGACACTCGTCACCCATTCCTTTAAGTATGAATGATTGATATGCTTCACCGCATCAAGTCGGAAGCCGTCCAATCCGAGTGAATCTGCGTACCATTTCCCCCAGTTTTTCATCTCCTGACGTACTTCCGGATGCTCAAAATCGACATCGGCGTACATCAAGTAGTCATAGTTCCCGTTCTCACCCGACACTTCACTGTCCCATGCTTTACCCGTGCTCTTGAATTTGTAGATACGGCTCAAACTCCGTGACTGATCCCAATCAGTCCCGTCAAAGTGATACCAACGCCACTTGAACGGGGAGTATGTATTGTTGCGGCCCGCAAAGTTGAATCCCGTCCAGGCAGAAATGGCATATTCCCCAGACGTCTCTTGATTTCGGTTAGAAGGATTGACCTCGACCGCTTGAACGGACTCGGTATAATCCGCTCCGCCTTTATGGTTCATGACGACATCCCCATATACGCCAATCCCTTTCCCGCGTAAGTTGGAGATCGCCGACTGTAGCTGCGCTTTTGTTCCATACTTTGTCCGAGTCGTCCCTTTTTGATTGAACTCTCCTAAATCATACAAATCATAGGCCCCGTATCCAACATCATTTTGAGACGTCCCTTTATACGCCGGCGGAATCCAAACCGTGGAGATCCCGATGTCTTTCAAATGCTGCGAATCATTCGAGAGTCGGTTCCAGTGTTGCCCATCGTTTGGAACGTACCATTCAAAATATTGCATCATCGTACCGTTCTGTGGGGTCGCTGCCTGTGCGACCGGTTGCCCTGAAAGCAGTGCAATCGATGTCACTCCAGCTAGGACAGCAATCCCTTGTCGTTTCTTCAACATCCTTCATTCCTCCTCAAATAGTTAATGAAAACGCTTGCATTAATTATTGTGAAGGATTTTGATTTTGTTGCATAGATAGACACTAAAAAACAGTTCTCTCTCCCTAACTATTTCTCATTCGAATAGTTCAGTCGAACGAAACAAAGACGGATGGCTTGTGCCATCCGCCTAGTCATCCTTCCCGGCTAATTCGTTTGCGTTTGAAACGGTAGCCGATGTACGGAAGTCCTGTAAACACGAGACCGATCGTCACGAGTAGTTGAATCCCAATCAATATTGTCTCGACAACGGTTGGCCAATCAAACTGAAACAACGAAAAGAGGGCAATCCATAAAATACCTAGGATGAGCGCAGCCCTTCCCATCTGACGCTCCATGTCATGATATTTTTCCTCTGTTGTTTCGACATCCGAGTAAATCGGCTTGGCATCTCGATTTCCTTTGAAAATATGAATCTCATCCCCGGTTGATGTGACATGTTCCCACCCGCTCGACGCAAACAGGTCAAAGTAGTCTTCGTCTGGACGAGTACGATAGTCCAAACTATACTGAACGTCTTCCGGTTCCCCTTCAACGAGCGTGTATCCTAGCGGGGCAAACTTCTTCAAATGCCATCCCTTGGCCGCCATTCGTTCTAGTTTCCGCATCTCACGCTCTTCAGCAAACGCCAATCCCCAGCTCGACATATACTTTTGTCTCATCTTGATCCCTCCATATCCAAAATGGCACAGGCATCTTCGACCATCGCCTGTCGTCTCTTCACATCATCCGTTAAAATCGAGCGGCCTTTATTCGTGATTCGATAGTTCTTTTTCTTTCCGTCCCCATCCATCGGTTCAATCAGTTCGGCGTTCAACAACTTTTTGATAATCGTATACATCGAAGCCGGACCAATTTGCATTCGCCCTCGCGTGGTCTCTTCGACAAATTGCATGACTAAATAGCCATGACGTGGCGTCGTGAGCGCCAACAGGATATAAAACATACTATCCGTCAGTTCCCCTAACTCTAATGAGTCCGTTCGCGGCATCTTTCCACCTCCTATATCATTGAATGATATATTTCTTACACTCAATATATATCGTTAAATGATATATGTCAATAAATGATATAAAAAAAGCCGCACCCTTTTAGGTATGCGACTTCAAGATAAACGGTTTTAACTAGTGACATAGTCTAAATCATGCAAGATATACGCCAGGAAGAAAATCATGCTTGGATTCTCATATCGCATCTGGACTTTACGGAGCTGCTCGCGATACGTGACCTCATACTCGGCCCCGTTCATCTTCCGCTCCATGTTCATCTTGATGAGCGCATCAAGCTTGTCCATCATATCGACGAGCATTCCCTCATACGTATCGTCTTTCGAGTCAGCCATATATCGACGGAACGCCGGTTGCATATACTCAGGCAACAGTCCAAGCAGACGTTCACTTTCCGCTCGCTCGTATGCCTCAAACGCAGCCCCCGTCTCTTGCGTCGAATGTTTGACTGGACCGAGCACGTCTCCGGTCACCCCTTCAACTAAATCGTGACAGAGAAGACGAGCCACGAGTTCGGCGACATCGACATCGACGTCGTACTTCTCACGCTCTAAGAGCCCACTGAACATACCGAGCGCGGCAGCCCGGAAACCATGAATCGCATCGTTGTCGTCAATCGTGTTAAAGCGACCTTTCCAGCGACGGACACTATCCATCCGCATGACGTTCTCGATGAATCGCAACACATCCGTTTCTGCCTCGACCTGGTCGAACAGCCAGCGAACCGAATCAATCGGATGATGTCGGAGTGCGGCTTTCATCTCTTCTAGTTTGTCATCAAAGTGCGGAGAGCCGTGCGCGACTTCTCGTCGCACGAACAACATCGCATCGAACGAATCAATCCCGTCCACGATTCGACCTTCGAACGAATCATCTTCCGCTTCCACCACGAAACGATGAAAGTGAGGACGTAATGATTGCGACAGCAGCTCGACAAGACCGAGACTCGCTGTTCGTTCCATACGCTCGATGTGACCGATCAAGGTCGGTTCTTTTTTCGTCCGGTGCATGATCGGGCCCGTCTGGACTTCATTCATGTCGTGGAAAATGGCTTTCCCGAGTAAATCGAGCAAATCGACTTCACGTCCGTTCTCTTTTTCCACATAAGCCGCGATCAAGCTAAAGACCGCGACACGAAAGCTATGACTCGCTGCGTTATCATGATAATGGGGGGCATATTCATCCCACCGTTGCACGTTTTGCATACGTGTCATCTTTCGGATAAACGTTCCGTTATGCATGGTTTCACTCCTTACGATAATCGTTCAAATACATCGTCATGACAGACGACATATAACATGTCTGTTTCCTGAAGCGGCAAATCGAGCATCGTCGCCACATCCAAGCGGTCATTGACCGCGATGAGTGTCACCCCTGATTCAAGTAACGCTGTATTTGCTTGTCGAACATTCTGCCACTCGACTTTTGGTTTCAACGCTTGAATGTTCCCACCTGACTGTTTGCTCAACAACTGACGGAAAATTGCTGTCGTTCCAGGTTGTAACGTCGCTTTTGCCATCAAGAGGGAGACCGAGTCGTTCGCTAAAATAAAATCGTCGACGCGGACGTGTTTAAATTTCGAGATATTTCTTTCTTCACACACTTCGACGACCGTGTGCAAGTCCACCTGATACTCAGAAGAGAGTGCCTCGACCGCTGACGCGATCAATAACGACTTCCCATCGGCGAGTAACGTCTCCGTGATACGGGCATCCGCAAAAATCGCGACGCGTCGCGCCTTCAAGACGTTTGCTTGCAGCAATACCGTTTCATCCGAAGCATCGCCTGATACGAAGTGAACTTGATCGTGCACGTACGGTTCCTCAACTAACTGATCAATCAAGACGATCTCTGCTTTCGGTTCGTAGTTAAGCACTTCATCGATTGCTTTCTTCGTCTTCGGGGACCACCCGATATACACATAATGTCCTTCTCCACGATACACTAGTCTTCCCTCCCGTTTTAGCCGTTGAAACGTCGCACCGATTTCAACCAATTTTCCAATCAACGCCCCGATAATTCCAATCCCGAATAGGAATAAGAATATCCCGAGCCATCGCCCTGCCACGGAGGACGGATAAAAGTCCCCGTATCCGACGGTCGTCAATGTCGTCATCGTCCACCAGAACGAATCAAACAGTGATCCGAATGTCTCTGGTTCTAAAACATAACCGAGCACGGTTCCTAAGATAATGATGCCAATCGAAGCTAAGACGACATTCAAAAATGATAATTTCGCTAACCCTTTCCACACGCGAAATAAGATATGCACTGTTTCCCCCTCCTTTTCTCTTATATACTAAACGTAACCACAAAAAGATTCACGAAACCATTTTGATGGTGATCCCGTATAAGAAGAAAAAAGGAAGGACTGACTTATGAACTCCATCGTCTTAGAGTATCGTCTCTATAAAAATGAATTATCGTTCGAACCACTATACCATTACACGTCTCTCGGCTTAGACGAAGTGCTGGCTCGTCGTGAATGTGAGTTTTTCGTCAAAGACGGCATGACCTACAAACAACGCTCGTCTGCCCTTGAAGGCGATCAATACTTCTTGATTTATGTCGATCGCTATACAGAGGGACCGATGGACAAGCACGAAACGAGCGACATCAAAGTCGAAATCCGCACGCTCGACGACCGGTTTGACAACCCGTTACTCGAGGCCTATTACGTCGACCGCCACCTCGATGCGCTCGCCATGCTCGGAAGCCAGTACTTGTATGTCGTCGGTAAAGAATATGAGCGCGATTCAGCAGAAACAGATGAAGATCGTGGTGTTTATGTTATCTACGTCACACCGACTGGTTATGAATTGGAGGAATCAACATGAAGACAAGCAAGAAAATTTTAAGCGGACTATCCGTTGCGGTATTGACCACTTCCCTTGCCGCGTGCGGTGGGGATGAATATGAAGAGGCGGCACTCCCGGAAGAACCGACCGGATACGAATGTGACGATTGGGACTGGGATGACGAGACCGAGTCGTATTATTGTGACGACGACCGCTCTCCGCACTATGGTAGCTACTTCTTACTCGGTAGCCTGTTCCGCTCAAAAAATGGATTGAAGAGCTCTTCGTCATATAAGACATACAAAGCCAACGGTGGTGCGACCGGTTCCGTATCGAAAGGCTCTAATTCTGGGTCGTCAAAATCTGGACTCGGCAGTGGCTCTAAAGGTGGATTTGGCGGATGACGCGTGACGAACTTTACAGTCAAATCCCTTATTTTTGGCCCGATTTAAACGATGAAGAATATGCCTTGTACGATTGTTTTGAGATGACCGCCTCGCAGGTTGCCTCTGTCCGAGAGGCAACCGAGGCGGTTGACTCGATTTTTCGGAAGACGAATCAATTGTTACGCACCCTACCTGACGAGACGCTCTTACTGCTTGGTTACCCTGAGGCGAGTCTGCCGTTCTTACGGGAGAAGACGATGCCGCAGGAGACGATCATCGGTCGTTACGATTGGATCATGAAAGACGGTCAACTCAAATTGATGGAGTTCAATGCAGATACGCCGACCTTTATTAAGGAGCTCTTTGACGTGAACGGCGTGGTCGCTTCCGAGTTTGGTCTCCTTGACCCGAACAGAGAAGCCACCGCCCAACTGAAAATTGAGCTGCGGAAAGCGATCGTCGCCGCGTGGAATCGACTCAAACGAGAAGGCACACCAAAAATCGTCTTTACGGCACATGATGATAACATCGAAGACAAATGGACGGCACGATTTCTGCAAGAGACGCTCGATTTACCGTCTGAATTCGTACCGTTGCACGCCCTACTCGTCGACGAAGACGGCGTCTACACACCATCGGGCGAACGGATTGACATCTTGTATCGTCAAACATATCCGATCGAGCATCTTGTGGACGACCGGTCAGCAGACGGAGACTTGATTGGCATTCGGTTACTTGAACTGAACCTGGAAAAGCACGTGTCGCTGCTCAATCCCCTCTCTGCGTTTCTCATGCAATCGAAAGGCGTACAGGCGCTGATTTGGGAATTGTACGAGACCGAGACATTGTTCGATGAAGCCGAGCGCGACATCATCGACACCTATTTTTTACCGACTTACTTAGATGAGACACCGTTTCTTGGCGAATCGGACTATGTCAAAAAGCCGGCATTCGGACGTGAAGGAGACTCCGTCATCTTGTATACGAAAGATGGCCAACCGTTTCACCGGGAAACATTACAAACGTATGCGGAAGAGACGGCTGTGTACCAACAGTTCATCGAACTTCCGAAACGGATGACGACGACCGTCAAGGGTCGCGTCGAGACACATTACATGATCGGATGTTTCTGTTTGAATGGACACCCGTCCGCACTCGGCGTTCGCGCCGGCAGCATGATCACGAACAACCAATCTTACTACTTAGCCGTTGGCACACCTACACAAAAGGAGACGAACTCATGACATTCATCACACTCGATTCAATCTTAAGCTTCCTCGCCCACCTCGGGACAGGATTCGGTCTCATTCTCGCGGGACTCATCATCTTCGCCCTGACGACCAAATATTCAGAACGTAAGTTAATCAAAGAAGGCAACATGGCCGTCGCCTTGAAACTCTGGGGGAAAGCGCTCGGACTTGCCATCGTCATTTATACAGTCTGGGCGAACAGCGTCAACTTGCTCGATGCATTCATCTGGGGACTCGTCGGGATCGCCGCCCAAGTATTGGCGTTCTGGACGTTTGAATACGTCCTTACACCAGGCGTGAACTTAGAAAAAGAAGTCGAGAACGGCAACATGGCTATCGGTTTCAGCTTGTTCGCCGCATCACTCGTCGTCGGCATCATCGTCGCCGCGAGCTTGACGTACTAATTCAAACACCCCATGTACGCATTGGCGAAGCATGGGGTGTTCGTATTTATAAAAGTCAGGAGGAACAATCATGTCGAAGCGAATCATCTTACTCACAATCGTTTCCGGTCTCATCATCGTAGCCATCGCAGTCGGTGTCGGACTTTACACCTACACTAACATTCAGACTGACAAGTCATACGAAAATGTCCAAAAAGAACTGAACCGTTATATCACGATGAATGACTGGTACGCCTATGAATTTCATAATCGAGAAGAGTCGATTCTTTCTTTTTATTCAAACGAAGATCGCTCCGTCATCGGTCTAGCCGAAATCGATGTCACGACAGGAAACTCAGGCTCCGTCACGAAACAAGTGACACCAGACCAACCGTTCGATTTTGTTGTGCTTGAAGACGGAGAAACCGAGTATATCGGTGTACGTCTCAATGACCGACCAGAAGAAGTTGTTTACTTACGGTTGAACGGTGACAATGTCTCAAAAGATTTTCTCGTCAACGATCCTGAGAACGAAGGCTACGCCATGACTTATGTCATCGAAACAACAAAACGGACAGATGATGTGTGGTCGCTTGAGACGTTGGATGCCAAGAAACAAGTCATACATTCAAGTGAACTCACGGAATAACCTATATTGTGCATCAGGACGACTTTTTCCAGTCGTCTTTTTTAGTTGGTCGCAAGAACTCCAGACGGTCCGAAAAATTCATATCGTGCCTGTGGAATCACACTTACAACCGTCTCCATCATCGCACTCGGTCCGCACGTATAAACATCATGCCCTTCCACATCAAGTGCTTCAAGGTGTGACTTATTCATGCAACCCGATACGTCATCCACGTGTGTGATGAGTTTAAGCCCTTGATTCACGAGTTCATCGAGTTCGTCTCCGAGCGGACGAAGGTCCATACTCCGAACTGCGTGCAATAACGTGACAGGACGTCCTTGTTCGAGTGCCGTCTTCGCCATGTTGAAGAGGGGCGTGATCCCGATTCCTCCCGCGATGAGTGTGAGCGGACGATCAGACGTTTCAAGGATAAATTCTCCTGCTGGTGCGCTCATCGGGACTTCTGTTCCGACCGTCTGTTCATGGAGCCAGTTTGAGACGAGTCCCTCCGCTTTCGGCGCAATCCAGTAGCCGTCTTCTGTCGTCTCGATGACACTATATTGACGGTGATGTAGGATGTCCTCTCCCGCAATGCGCGCTTGAACCGAGACGTATTGTCCTGGGATGGCTGTGCCAATAACTCCATCTTTCGCGACGAGACGGAATCGTTTCACTTCAGGTGTATCTACTATGATTTCTTCGATGACGAACGGTTTGAATCCGACCCATGGCGCGTCATCATACATTTTTTTCTCGAGTGAGATGAAGACATCGGCAATCACACCGTAAGCTTTTGCCCATGCATCGATGATGTCAGGTGTTGCAGCTTCACCGAGTACGTCTTGAATCGCCGCAAGCAAGTTCTCACCGACAATCGGATAATGCTCCGGTCGGATGTTCAAACTTTTATGTTTATGAAGTGCTGGTTGGATGGCAGGAAGAATCGCTTCGAGTCGGTCGATATGAAGGGCAGCCGCATAAACCGCGTTCGCGAGTGCTTCTGGCTGACGTCCTCGCTTTTGATTCGTATGGTTGAAGAAGTGACGAACTTCTGGATTTTGTTCAAACATTCGTTGATAAAAATGCTTCGTGATTGTCACACCATGTTCTTTCAAAACTGGTGCCGTCGCCTTTATAATCTCAATCGTTTGTTGATCTAACATGTGAATTTCCCCCTTTTGTTTTGTACACGTTCATTATGTGAGACAAGTCACTTTAAAGCAATATATTAAATACTTGTTTAAAGTAGATTTCACGTTTCTGACTTATTTTCGCCATTACCCTTTCACATTTGTTCGAATCGCACTTTTTGGGATTGTCTTGTACAATGAAACGAGAGGTGATGATGGATGAGACTCACGCAAACATGTGACTACGCACTGCGAACATTGATGTATAGCGCTACGTTTTCACATCGGCTCGTCACGATTCAAGAAGTGGCAGACCAATATAACATCTCCAAAAACCATGTCATGAAGGTCGTATATGAGCTTGGGAAATATGGTTATTTGGAATCGGTGCGTGGTCGAGGCGGCGGCTTTCGACTCGCACGACCGATGGATGACATCAATGTAGGGGAAGTCGTTCGGACGATGGAACCGTTCGAACTCGTGGAATGCTTCGGGGAAGGCCGATGCGTCATCGCACCTGCCTGTGATTTACGAGGTGTTTTGAATGAAGCCATGTTGGCGTTTCTTCATGTACTCGATCGTTACACGATTGCGGATCTCGTCGTCAACCGAACGAACGAACTCGCCATGTTATTAGGCGTACAAAACCCGACGGACTGAAATGGTCCGTCGGGTTTTCCGCTTACAAAGCCTTTAGTTTTGATTCGATTTCTGCTCGCTTTGACTCAAGAAACGGAGGCAAGGCCAATCGCTCTCCGAGTGTCTCAAGCGATTCATCCGTCGCAAATCCCGGTTCATCTGTTGCCAGTTCCACTAAGATTCCGCTCGGTTCGCGGAAGTAAATCGACTGGAAATAATAGCGGTCAATGAGACCAGAGTGGCTGATCCCATGTGCGTCAAGCTTCTCAATCCATTTCGTCATATCGTCTGATTGTTCCACTCGAATCGCCACATGATGCACACTTCCTCGCCCTGGTCGTTCCGATGGCAAATCCGGCCGATCGATGAGATGGATCTCTGTCGCCACACCACCCTCACCCGTCTCAAAGACACGCACGTCATGACCATCCCGTTCAAATGTCGTTACATATCGATAGCCAAGCACTTCTGTCAGCACCCGTGCCGTCTTGTCAATCCGCCGTACCGTCCACTCACTAAACCCGAGACCGAAGATGCCGAGGTCCGTTGGCACTGGACCTTTGCTCCAAGGTGTCCCGCTCCCTCCTTCTACAAGACAGAGACGTTGACCCTCATGATCTTCGAACGAAAGGGTCGCCCTTCCTAAAACCGACTCGATTTCTCCGTAAGATACATCGAACGCGTCAAAACGCTCCTGCCAGTACGCGAGCGCTCCATCCGGCACCCTGAGTGCTGTCCGGGAAATACTGCTTGACCCTCGATACGTCTGTCCGAGAAACGGTAACTCAAAGAACGTCAAATCGGTTCCAGGTGTACCCGTCTCGTCTGCATAAAACAAGTGATACATCGATGGGTCATCCTGGTTAACCGTCTTTTTGACGAGCCGCATCCCTAGTATTTCCGTGTAGAATCGCAAGTTCTTCTTAGCATCCCCGGTCATCGCTGACACGTGATGTTGTCCACTAATCACCTTCATCCCTCATCTCCCCTTTCGACTATATCGTTATTGTATCATCCCCAAATGAGTAAAGTCCTCTTTACATTATGTAAAGTTTGTTTTACACTAGTGGTAGAAACTAGAAATGAGGTGGCACGATGCCATTAGTCAACCGCGTGAAAGAACTGCGTGCCCGGCACCAGTTAACCCAAGGCGACCTGGCCGAAAAGGTCGGTGTGACGAGACAGACGATCATCTCGCTCGAGAAAGGCAGCTACACACCGTCACTCATGCTGGCGATGCACATCGCACGGGTGTTCGAGGAACCGGTCGAATCTATATTCACAATCGAGGAGGAAAGAAAATGAAACACGTTGTCGTTCAGTCTATTTCCAGCATCATCCTGTATGTCCTGATGGCATTTCTATTCAGCTCATTTTTATCCGATGTGTCGAAGACCGTCAGCGAGTCTGACCGATTCTTAGTTGAATTCAATCTGCTTCCCCTACTTTTACTTGTTGTTTTTGGCATTGTTTGGACAGTCTATTCGTTTAACTCCCGGCCGAACAAGCAGTTGAGCTTCACTCAATGGTCTGTCCGCATGACTGAATTTAGTGAAGTCGATGAGCGTGAACAAATCATCACAGTGAAATCGACAAAAGCGGCATACATCTCGTTCGGCATCTCCGTTCCTATTTTTATGGGGTCGTTTATGTTCTATCCGTTGTTTGAAGATACACTTCCCGCCTATCCGATCTATGCACTCGCTTCAACGCTCATCATCGCGACACTCGTCTACATGACGACTTGGATTCGCGGTTATCGACATTAAGGAATTCATCACGAATTCCTTTTTTTGTGTCCATTTTTCATCGATTCGGCTATCATGATTGCCAATTCTATTACACCGTGCTTATATATAACTAAATGGTTATATAAAGAATGTAAGGAGTCTTGCTTTGTGAAAACCGTCGATTTGACGATTGGAAACGTGCAACGCGTCATTCTGGCTCTTGCCCTTCCGCTCGTCGGTAGCTCGTTATTACAATTTACGTATAGTCTCGTCGACATGTTTTGGGTCGGTGCGCTCGGGAGCGATGCTGTGGCAAGTATCGGTGCAGCTAGTTTTTATATCATGCTCGGACAGGCGATTCAATCGTTGATTGTCGTTGGCGCCGGCATCAAAGTATCACAAGCTGTCGGGAGACGTGACCTCAATTCGGTTCAGCGTCATGTCCGGGCCAGCAGGCGTCTGAATCTAACACTCGGTCTTTCGTACGCCTCTCTACTAATTATGTTCGGTCATACATTCATCGGCTTTTTGAATATGGGTGCCCCCGCTGTGGAGCAGCTTGCGTATGAATATTTGTTCGTCAGCGCGCCGATGCTCATCTTTTCTTTCTTTAATTTGCTGTTTGCTCGTCTATTCAGTGCATATGGCAATACGACAACAGCGATGCGAATCAATGCGACAGGTGTCATCCTCAATATGATTCTCTCCCCGATTTTCATTTATCCATTCCAACTCGGTGTGATCGGGGCTGCCCTTGCAACACTTGTCGCCAACGTCATGATGTTCGGATTGTTTTGGCACCGCGCTCGTACATTATTCAATTGGGATGAAGTCGTTCAGCCGACTCGAGCTGACTATAAAGAAATCATCCGTCTTGGTTTTCCGATGGCAACCCAACGGATTTTGTTCACGGTAATCAGTATTTTTCTTGCCCGCATGATTGGCTCATACGGGACGGAAGCGATTGCGGCACAGCGCATCGGACTTCAAATCGAATCGATTGCCTACATGATGATTGGTGGCTTGAACGGAGCAATGGCTAGCTATACCGGTCAAAACCTCGGGGCACGAAAAGTAGATCGTGTTCATGAAGGTTACCGGGTAACGATCCGACTCGGGATGGTTTACACAGGATTCATCATGTTGTTATTTTTAATCGTCCCAGATTTACTCATTGGTCTATTCGTCGATGACGTTCGAACCATCGAAATTGGGGCGAGCTACTTGCGAATTATTGGCATTTCGCTCGTCTTCTCATCGATTGAAATGATCGGAAACGGATACTTCTCAGGACTCGGATTACCGAAAATCCCCGCGACCATCTCGATTATTTTCACAGTGGCCCGTATCCCGCTCGCATTTGTTCTTGAGCCTTATCTCGGAATCGATGCCATCTGGTGGAGTATCGCCATCTCAAGTATCACAAAAGGGCTTGTCTCCGCCCTCTTTGTCCGACTAACGAAAAAGGAAGTGATTTCCCTTGCAAAAGCAGTTTAATCAACTACCCCATCATCTCATCACAAGTGGAAAATTTGCCATCGAGCGAGAAATGTTACGAGTCACGTCAGAAGGCACACTAGCTGTTACGAAGCATCCAAAAGCACTCGGTCATAAAGCGACACATCCATATATCACGACCGACTTTTCTGAAAGTCAAATTGAGCTTGTCACCCCGACGTTTCCAACGATTGAGGCGGCACATCATTTCTTAGAAACGCTTTACGATATTACGGCGCTCAACATAGGCGATGAACGCCTTTGGCCACAATCGATGCCATGTGCCTTGCCGGAAGGTGGTACGATTCCACTCGCTGATTTTGGTGTGTCCGGAATAGAGGCTAGCCGTTATCGTGAGCATCTGCTCCAAAAATATGGTGCGAAAAAACAACTCATTTCTGGAATCCATTTCAACTTTTCATTTTCCGATGAGATGTTATCCGCATTATACGAAGGATCCCCTGAACAAAATCGACACTTCAAAGATCACCTATATTTGAAGTTAGTTCGTCAATATTTACGAATGCGTTGGCTCATCGTCTATTTGCTCGGTGCTACCCCAGCCGTACATGCGAGTTATGAAGAACGATGTGTCAGCCAGATGCAAGCGCTCCATGTAGACACTTTTTCAAATAAACAAGCATTGTCCTATCGGAATAGCGACTGTGGGTACACGAATGTTGAACCGCTTTATCCAAATTATGCGACACTCTCAAGTTATATAGACGATGTAAAACGGTTCATTGCCAAAGGCGAGATTGCCAATCCGAACGAACTCTACTCCCCCATCCGATTGAAAACATCGAAAGGTGGTAACGACTTAAATCAACTCGAGGCACACGGTATCGATTACATTGAAATTCGCAATATCGATTTGAATCCGTTTGAAAAGACCGGAATTGCTCGTTCAGATTTACGGTTCCTTCATCTGTTTTTGTTGTACTTGACCTTTACTAAGGAGACATCTCATGTCGATTGGCAAGCTGAAGCGTACAATAATCAACAACGTGTCGCCAAAGAAGGCATGTCTCCCGCAAGCATATTGACTCGAGATGGTTACGCCATACCTTTACACACGTACGCGACAGAACTTCTCGACGCCATCGATTCGTTCAACACACAGTATGACCTCGGCTTCGAAGATGTCTTTCCAGCTATACGCGAAAAAATTGATCACGTGGACCGGACGTACGCTTCCCGATTAAAGACGATTATGACCGAGACGGGTTATCACGCATGGTCCCTCGCCCAAGCAGAACACTTTTATGAGGACGCCTATGCAAATCGTTTTCGCATCCACGGTTATGCCGACCTGGAACTGTCTACTCAAATCTTAATGAAATCCGCAATTAAACGTGGTTATCGTGTCGATGTCATCGATCGTTCCGACCAGTTCATTCGGATTCGAAACGGCAAACACGAAGAATACGTCAAACAGGCAACGAAAACATCAAAAGACAATTATGTTTCCGTCTTAATGATGGAGAATAAAACGGTGACAAAGTTTGTACTCGCAGAGCATGGCATTCGTGTCCCTGAAGGGGTAGAACTTCAAGATGAATCAGATTTACGTCAGGCATGGCATTCATTTTCAAAACAACCCATCGTCTTAAAACCAAAGTCCACAAACTTCGGAGTCGGTATTCACATTTTTAAAGACGGAGCGACGTATGAGGAAGCACGGTCTGCATTTCAGTATGCGAAAACGTTTGATGATGTCGTTTTACTTGAGACATTCTTACCCGGAAAAGAATATCGCTTCCTCGTCATCGGAGATGACGTCGCGGGCATCCTCCATCGTGTCCCGGCGAACGTCACTGGAGATGGCACCTCTTCGATCCGTCAACTCGTTGCGACAAAAAATGAAGACCCGTTACGCGGAAAAGGATACAAGACACCGCTCGAGAAAATCGAAATCGACGAGGTCGTCATCTCATTTTTACGTGCTCAAGGCAAGACACCCGATAGTATTCCCGCTCTCGATGAGCGTGTCTTCTTACGCGAAAACTCTAATATCAGTACCGGAGGAGATAGTATCGACTATACGGATCAAATTTCTGACATCTATAAGCGTATTGCTGTCGATGCCGCTAAGTCAGTCGGGGCAACCATCTGTGGTGTCGATATGATGATTCCCTCTCTCGATGATGCGCAAATCGAATACGGTATCATCGAATTGAATTTTAATCCCGCCATCCATATCCACGCTTTTCCTTATGAAGGAAAAGAACGACCGATTGGTGAGATGCTACTTGATTTATTGTTTAAATATTGAGTATTCCTGTTACGGAATATTCCTAATTGGGAATATTAAAAGTAAGAGGACGGTGACGAAAAATGGAAGAGAGATTGGCTTCTTTGTTTCATGCGTTAGCCGACCCGAACCGGTTGCGGATGATCGAATTGTTACGGAAACAAGAGTGGACGGTCGGAATGATGGCAAATCAGCTTGGGATCAGTCAACCGCAGACATCGAAGCACTTGCGAATTCTGTATGATGCAGGTCTCGTCACAGTAACCATTGATGCCAATCGAAGACGTTATGCACTCAAGTCTCAAGCACTCGAACCATTAGATGCTTGGCGGACCTATATGGCTCGGGAAACAGAGCGACTCGATCGATTGGAGACGTTTTTAGCGGAGTCACAGCGAGAGGAGAATGGATCATGAGTACGGTCAAATCACATATAGAGGGCACGACATTGATTATGGAACGTCTGTTCAAGGCACCACGCCAACTTGTATTTGAAGCATTCTCGACACCTGCACATTTAGAGAAATGGTGGGGACCGTCCGGATGGGAGACGAAAGTATACAGCTTCGACTTCAAACCGGGGGGGATTTGGCATTATTGCATGACTTGTGTCGACAAAGAACAAGGTGACTTTTATGGTATGGAATCATGGGGCAAATCAACCTTTATCGACATCGATCCATACTCCCAAATCGTCTATACGGATGCATTCTCGGATGCGGACGGACACGTCAATCCGGACTTGCCTGTCATGACGATCACAAATGAATTTCTCGATACATCGGAAGGCACGTTATTCATTAGTCGCTCCGAATTCCCGAATGAAGAGGCTCTCCAACAAGTCGTCGAAATGGGCGCTGTCGAAGGGTTCACTTCCCAACTCGATCGTCTCGAAGCGATTGTAAGCCAGTAAAAAACATGCACCGTTCCCGAAAAGGAATGGTGCATGTTTTGATTCATCTGAACTGCCGAAACAATCCATCAAGCTGTTCTCGCGTAATCCGTTCAAACGTATCTCCGATGCTTACTTCGGTTGAACAGTGTCCGTCTTTTTCAACAAGATACCCCGTAATGCCTACTCCTGTTTCTTCTTGGATGCGCGCAATCTTCTCACCAAGCTCTTCCTTCTCCCCTTGAAAATGAAGATGGAACATATTCGTGACCGGGATGCGTGGAGTCGTCCACACGCCATCGAGTTCATTGAAGCGTGCTGCTAAGCGGACGGCCTCGTTTCGATACTCGGCCATCTTGTCTTTTCGTAGCTCATAATAATAATCCGCGGACAGGATGTATGGATATAAGCTGATCAAGTCACCACCGTAGCGTCGCTTCCATACTTTCGACATGTCACAAAATGCCTTCGGTCCAGCAAGGATGGCGCCGGCAATGCCACCGATTCCTTTATAAAACGAGACGTATACGCTATCAAAGAGCGCACAAATCTCAGAAGCCTCTTTTTCATAATACGGAAGCGATTCGAACAGTCGTGCACCATCCAGATGTAGATGAATCCCTTTCTCAAGACAGTGTTCATGAATTGCCACAAGTTCCTCGAACGTCGGCAATTCCCCACCGATTTCTCGTTGTGGCAGTTCGAGCAACAGACACGCGATGTCCGATAACGCTTGAATCTCTTCGAGCGTCATCAATCGGTTTTCGTCCCCCACTAAAATCGGTTCGATGTGATGCAACTCTTTTAAACCATCCTGCTCATGAATTTCAAGGTGGCACAGCGGGTGATATGCGACCTTTTTCTTCCCTGTCTCATCACACCAAATGCGTAGCGCAATCTGCTGTGCCATCGTACCGCTTGGAAAGAATACTGCCGACTCTTTCCCAAGAACCTGTGCCATCTTCTCTTCGAACTGTCGAATCGTTTTCCCCTGTCCATACTGATCACTCGGCTCATCTTCACGCACATGCTCAAATGCGCGTTTCAATACCCCGGCTTCCCGTTTGCCGTGACCGCTCAATTGAACGTTCGTCTGACGATACGTGTCTGCCAATCGCTCCATTCTTTCCCCTCCTCGACAAATAAGCTCCCTGTCAGTATAACAGGGAGTCCTCTCTTCAGTCGCGAATGCGGACGATGAGTTTACCGCGCACTTTTCGCGTTTGTAGTTTTTCGAGACCTTCTTTCAATTGGTCGAACGACAACACTTCTGTGACGAGATCGTTCAGTTCACCTGCATCGAGCAAGTTCATCATCTCTTCGGCCATATACGCCAAGTTGCGAATCGCATGTTCGTCCTCGCTCGCATGCGCCGCCCCGAGTGCCACTTCGTGAATCGAAGGAGATAACGTGAAGCCTTTCATGTTCGTCATGTCTGGTGGCCCGGCGATGTAGGCGAGGTGTCCGCTGAATGCGAGACGATCTAGGTCTGCTGTCGCAACGTCTCGTCCGACTGTATTCAAAATCAGGTCGACACCACGTCCATCTGTTTCTTCCATGATCCGTGCCGTCACGTCCTCGACGTTATAATCAATCACCACGTCCGCCCCGAGTGATTCTACCCACTCAACGTTCTCAGGAGATGCCGTCGTGAATACCTTCAGACCGAGCCGTTTTGCGAGCTGAATCGCAAATCCACCGACACCGCCCGCTCCTGCGTGTATGAGAATCGTCTCCTTATCTCGCGTGTTCAGCTTCTGCATGACCGCTTCATATGCTGTCATCCCCGCACACAGGATAGAAGCCGCCGCCTCATCGCTTACACCTTGCGGAACGACCGCACACGCCCGGGCATCGACGACCGTATACTCGGCGAATCCCCCATATTTCGAAAGATCCGTATGAACAGCCACACGCGAACCCGTAATGATGTTGGCGATACTCGAACCGACCTCAACGACTTCTCCGACGAGGTCGACACCGAGAATGTGTGGATATGACCAATTCGGGTTTCCGTTTGATCCGACTTTATAATCGACCGGATTCAAGGCGACCACTTCGACACGAATCAACAGTTCTCCCGCTCCTGGTGTCGGTCGGTCGATTTCTCCAATATGCAGATGATCAAGACCAGGTTGATCGAGTAGCCATGCTTTCATGTTTAGTAAGCTCCTTCCGAATACGTGAGTTCGTATGAGTGTGAATAAATTTCAACGAGGTTGCCGAATGGATCTTCGCAGTACACCATGCGGTACGGTTTTTCACCTGGGTAGTATTCACGAATCGGCATCCGTTGTCTCCCGCCGTGAGCGACAATCTTCTCGACGAGCCCTTCGATGTCAGGGTCTTGTACACAGTAGTGGAAGATCCCTGTCTTCCAAAACTCGAAGTTGTCTTCTGGTGTTTCGTTGTTCGGAAATTCGAACAACTCAATCCCGATTCCGTCTCCCGTTGACATATGAGCGATTCGGAATTTGCCCCAGCCCGGTCCGAAGACGTCGGTACACATCACACCGATTGGCGAATCATCCTCGACGACGTCTGATGGTGTCATAATCGTATACCACCCCATCACGTCCTCATAAAATTTTACGGCCTCAGCGACGCTCGGTACAGAAAGACCGATGTGTGAAAACGTTCTTGGATATGTCATGTTTCATTTACTCCTTTTTGTTTGCTCAATTTAGCGGGTAACGATAAGATACTGTCATTGAAGCAAGAAAAAAAGTACGCACATTGAAGTAACTACCCGAAAGTGAGGTTCCTTGAACATGACCACATCGTTCCCCGTCAACCGCGCACTTGAGATTATCGGCGGCAAATGGCGCCCCCAAGTGTACTGCACGCTTCAAGATGGACCGCTTCGTTTTTCTGATATTCAACGAGCGATTCCGGACGTCAGCCGAAAAGTGTTGACCGACCAATTGCGCGAGCTCGAGCAGCTCGGCATGGTTCGCCGTGTCGACTACTCGACCGAGAAGCACCTGCACGTCGAATATTCATTGACCGAAGACGCCCTCGGACTGCAACCCGCCATGAATGCCCTTTGTTCATGGGGAGAGTGCCACGACAAAAAATAATCCCGAGCCACATGGCCCGGGATTATTTTTATGAGGCGAACAGACTAATCAAATTCCCATCCGCATCGTACAGGATGGCGTAACGTTGACCCCAGAACGCATCCCACGGTGCTTTGTGTGACGCATAACCTTGTTCAAGGATTGAGTCATACAAAGCATTCAATGACTCACGACTGTCACATAAAAAGGCAAGCTCGATTCGATGCCCGTCTGCCTGTTTCCATTCCCCGTATACCGATTCGGCCACTTCTACCGTATCGAACGCGAGACGCACGCCTCCTTCGTCAATCTCTACATGTGCTTCCCCGTTCATCGCTTCCGGAATCTCAAACCCGAGCGCCCGATAGAAATCGAGCGACCGCTTCATATCCGTCACGACGATCCCGACCATGTCCAATTTGACTGCCATCATGTTCCCTCCCCTTATTTTCATGATACGATTTGAGTGTAGCATGACCAATTCGATCAGAGACGAGGAATTTCAATGAATTATACGTTTCAACCACTCACCCAAGAGCAAGCCGAACGTATCGCCTTCGAGTGGCGCTATGAAGGCGAATACGCGTTTTACAATATGGATGCTGACGAAGAAGATCTCGCCTTATTTTTAGATGCAGATGAGCGAGGTGATACAACGTTCGCCATTCTTGACGACGAACTCATCGGTTTCGTCACGTTGCAATTCGAATCAGTAGACGCTGTTTCTATCGGTCTCGGCATGCACCCTGATTTGACGGGGAGCGGCAACGGACATCGATTCCTCACGTCAATCATAAATTGGATTGAGGCGACATATGGGACTCGCACAGTGCGTCTTGCCGTCGCCACGTTTAATAAACGGGCCATCCGATTATACGAGTCTCTAGGCTTCATCCCACAAGACACGTTCATGCAGGAGACGAATGGTGGTGTGTATCCGTTTCTTTCAATGACACGTGAACAAAGCGAACCCCCGAACAACTGATGTCCGGGGGTTTTGTCATGTCCGCTGTTTCTTCTGAATATAAGAAAGACCGAGCGCTCCAATTAAAATCGTCCCTTTGACGATGTCTTGCGCATAATACGGGACATCCCACATCGTCAGTCCGTTTAGAAGAATCCCAATCAAAATAGCTCCAATCAATGTCCCGATCACGTTCGGGCGCCCTGTCCCAAAGACAGCATAACCAATGTAAGCAGCCGCGACGGCATCCATCAAGAGGGGTGCCCCAGCCGAGACCTGACCAGTCCCAATCCTAGATGCAAGAATGATCCCACCGATGGCCGCAAACAACCCACTGAGCACGTATGCATAAAGTTTAATGCGATTCACGGCAATCCCAGAACGACGGGCCGCTTCGGCGTTCGATCCAACGTAATAAAACTCACGCCCAGTCCGCGTATAAGTCAAGAACAGATGCGCTCCGATAAAGAATACCAGCATGAGTAGGGCAACGAACGGAATCGGACCGATTGTTCCTTGACCGATGAATAGAAACGACGGGATGAAACGTCCTGGCGCCGTCCCCCCTTCAATCGGCATGTTGTCATAAATCGAGAATCCTTTCGTATACGTCAATTGAATCCCGTTAATGACGTACATGATGGCGAGTGTCGCTAGTAAATCCGGCAACCGAAACTTGATTGTGACGAGCGCATTTAACAGCCCGACGAGAATCCCGAGTGCAAGTGGGATCAGCAGAGCGACGGGTAGTTCTTGCCGATGAAGGACGAGGCTTGCTGCCGCCCCGATTGTCGCAAGACTCGCCGTCGATCCGACTGATAAATCAAATCCTCCTACGATGAGCGAGAATGTGACGCCAAGGGCAAGTAACGACACGATTGAAACCGATTTGATGATGTCACTAAAATTTGCATACGTCAGAAATTGATCGTTCGTCACGGTAAAGACCGCAATCAAACCAAGGATTGCGAGTAACGTCCCATACTGACCGATATGACCGCTGATTCGTTTTCGTTCCTTGACCACCAATTGTGCCATCTTACACGCCTCCTTTCTCTACAATTTGTCCGCGGTCGAGCCAAACGATTCGATTGGCGACCCGTTCGAGTTCATGTCGCTCACTTGACGTGAACAATACGGTCTTCCCTTGTTTCGCGAGTGCAATGACGCGTTCATATACGTCTTGTTTCGCTGCGATATCAATTCCTTTTGTCGGTTCGTCGAGCAGATAAATGTCTCGGTCTTCGAGTAACCATTTGCTAAAGACGACCTTCTGTTGATTTCCACCACTCAGCTCACGAACCGGTTGTTTCACGTTCGCATAACGGACGCGAAGCGATGCCAATACGTCCGAAACGCGAGTTGCCTTTCCTGCGACAGCAATCACGTTCCGCTCAATCGTCTCGTCTAGAAATAATCCATGACGACGTCTCTCCTCTGGAACGAGTGCAAATGCTAAACGTACGGCGTTTTCCGGTTCTTTGATCACATGTTCTTTTCCCTCGATTGTGATGGATTGACGAATCCCAGAAAGACCGAACAACGCTTCCATCAGTTCCGTCTTCCCACTCCCCGTCAATCCTCCAATCCCGAGCACTTCTCCGCGATACGCTTCAATCGAAATCTCGGATTGGAACGCCGGAAGGGTCAACTGCGCGGACAAACAAATCGTGTCTTCCGGCACCGCCTTTTCTAACGCCGCATCAAATGTTGTCCCACTCAAAAATGTCTGCACCGCTTCTGAAGAGAGCGATTGGTACGGTCCATCGTACACGACACGTCCGTCCCGAAGAAACGTCGAGGTCGACGTGACCCGGGTGAGCTCGTTTGAACGATGCGTGACCAATACAATCCCGACTCCTTCTGCCGCAAGCTTCTGTAACAATTCAAGTAAGGCGTCGGCATCCGTTTCCGATAAGGCAGCGGTCGGTTCGTCGAGGAGCAAATACTTGGCATCGCTCTCGAGTGCCCGAGCGATGAGAAGGCGCTGTTTCACGCTGAGCGGGAAGTGACCGGCTGGACGCGTTGGATCGACCTCTAAACCGACTCGGGACAACACACGTTTCGCTCGCTGTTTCAAACGTTGCGGACGAATCCGCTTCACTTTCTGCCATGGAAGGACATTCTCATACACAGGCAAGTCCAAATAGAGCGCATCATCCACTTCTTGCGACACCGTTATGATGCCATGACGAATCGCTTCCGCTGGTGTGAGGCGGATTGATTTTCCATCAATGGACAACTCGCCGGACGTCGGTTCAGCCGTTCCGTTTAACAGTTTGATGAGAGTACTCTTACCGGCCCCGTTCAGACCGAGAAGCCCATGAATGTCTCCCGGCTTTAAACTGAAGGATAGTTGATCGAGCACCGTGACGTCACCATACTGTTTCGTGATTCGTTCCAAGCGAATCATCAGTCGGTCTCCTTCATCCAATCCGACCATGCCGCATTCGATTCGCCCCAACCTGGCACGTACTGTCCAAGGTCATCCATCGTGACAGGCTCATCCGGTAAGACGTCACGGTCCACTAGATATGGGTCGACCGAATGAATGGAAGGCGTCTCTTCCCCGACCACTTTTTGATAAGCGTATCGGACTTGAATGCGGCCAATTTCGGCTGGATCTGTGGCAGCTGTCACTTTCCACGGACTCCCCTTTTCTTGCATGAGTTGCAAGTCTTCGTCACTCAAATCAATCCCGTAAACGGCAATCTCGTCACGGCCAGCCTGCTTGATGGCACGGCTCGCCCCTTTGGCGAACTCATCCCACATCGCAAACACCGCATCGATTTCGCCTTCTGGATACTTCTTCAAAATCGCCTCCATCTGGCTTTGCGTATCGAGCGCCGTGTTGTTCGTCGCCGAACCGAACTTCGCGACTTCCTGGATGCCCGGATACCGTTTCAAGAATGCATCATAAATCGTATGACGGCGTTCCATCGGTGTGAATCCACCGACCCAAATCGTGACGATGTTCCCTTCCCCGTCTAAATCTTCCGCGAGTGCTTTGAGCGAGCGCCATGCGAGTGAATAATCGTCTTGGTCGATGACCGTCACGCCTTCATTCGTCAAATCGTTATCGAATGCGACAACTTTGATGCCTTTGTCGAGCGCCCGTTGAACAGGCTCTTTCAAGGCATCGGCACGTCCGTGGTCAATCAAGATCACATCGACTCCTTGCGTCGTCGCCGTATCGACATAACTCGCCATTTTCGACAAATCATTTTCGGCGTTATACACTTTCACGTTGCCACCGAACGCTTCGACTTGCTCGGTCACCCCTTCGATATACTGCGAAGAGAACGTCCCGATCGACATCTGCATGACGAGGGCGACTTCTAGATTTTTCGGAAGCGTCTCATTTGAGACGTTGACGGTTTTCGCTTCCGTTTTACTTGTTGTCGTAGTCGTTTTCGGTTGAGCCTGTTCGTTCGTGCATCCGGCAAGTGCCAGGATGACGGTCAACAGGAAGAAGATGATTTTTTTAGACATATGTGTTTCCTCCTACATGTTCTACAATGACCGACTCAGTCGGTTCGAGCACACCTGTCTCTGTAATTAGACCGGTAATCAGTTCGGGTGGTGTCACATCAAACGCCGGATTGAAGACGGTGATGCCGACGAGTGCCGTCGGATGTCCTCCGATATGGGTCACTTCATGCGCGTCCCGTTCTTCGATTTGAATCGTGTCATCTGCCTCTAAATCGAATGTCGAATGCGGAGCAGCCACATAGAATGGGATGCCGTAATGCTTCGCCAAAATCGCAAGCTGGAGTGTTCCGATCTTGTTGGCCGTATGACCGGTACGGGTGATGCGATCCGCCCCGACGATGATAGCATCGATTTGTTTCGTCTGGATGGTCCAGGCCGCCATGTTATCTGTAATCAGTGTGACATCGATATCTGCCCGGTCGAGCTCCCATACGGTCAGTCGTGCTCCTTGAAGCAGCGGTCGCGTTTCGGACGCGAACACCCGAAACGGGATGCCACGCTCTTTCCCGACATAGAACGGCGCGAGCGCGGTACCGTATCGTGACGTCGCGATGGCACCGGCGTTACAAATCGTCAATACGTTGCCACCAGCGGGTAACACGGTGAGCGCATGTTCCCCAATCGTGCGATACGTAGCCACGTCTTGTTCAAAGATTTCAATCGCACGCTGCTTGATTGCTTTTGCAATCTGTTCAAAGTCCTCCCCCACATTCAATCGAAGGAGTGATTCGATGACATGCTGTAAGTTGACCGCGGTCGGTCTTGTCGCAATCAACCGTTGACCGACTTGATTCAATTGGAGATGAAAATATGGATTATCTTGCAGACGTGACGCTTCTTTCGCAAGGACAAACGCTCCGAAATAAGCGATGGCCGGTGCACCGCGAACTTGAAGCGACTTGATTGCCTGCTCGGCCTGTTCAAGCGTCAACACTTCGACATAGCGCTCTTCTTGCGGCAACAGCGTCTGATCTAAAATCGTCAACACTTCCGTGTCGGCATCGAAATGAATACTTTGCACACTCATGCGCGCACCTCCGACAAGACCGGGATCAGCTGATCGATCGATTGTATCTGATGACGCTGTTTGATGAGACGCGTACCAAGCTCTAAGGCGTGACGTTTCCGCTCGATGCGAAGGTCATCCGGCAATGTTTCTAAGTCGGCGACACCAGCTAGACCGACCGTCCGCCGAATCAATTCGCAACCCGCGTAGCCGATGGCGTCACTCAAAATGGATGGCAACAGCTCATCCACGAAACCTACCGTGTTGAATGGCTCGACCGCCTGTGTGAAGCGGGTACGGAACGTTTTTTCGAACGTCTCCCAGACGGTGAGCACTTCTGTGAAGCGTTCGAACCGTTTCAGCGGATGCGCATACGTTGAGAACACCAAATGGGCAATGATTTGACCGATATCAAAGCCGAACGGACCATAAAATGCAAACTCAGGATCGATGATTTTCGTTTCCTGTCGGGTCGCAAAAATGCTTCCTGTATGTAAATCTCCATGTAGCAACGCTTCGTGCTTCGTCACGAACCCAACCTTCAATTTGGTCACTTCAATTTTCAAAGCGAGGTCTGACCACAGTTGCTCCACATCCGGACGAAGGTCTGGCTCGATTTGATTCGATTCTGCGTCGCGATACGGGTCGGTGAAGATCAGTTTCTCCGTGATATCGCATAGCTCTGGATTATAATACTCTTTTTCAATTTGTTTCTTCACGAGCGGTCCATTCGCGTAGTCAGACGTCGCAAACAACGTTTCCCCGAGGAACGTACCGACGTGGCGGGCTAAGTTCGGGTAGCTCTCTCCTTTTAGGAAGCCGGTGCGGACGATTTCGAACGATGATAAATCTTCTAAAATCGTATAGGCGAGTTCACGGTCACTACCGAGTACATCTGGTACAAATTGTGGTACGACTTTTGAAAACTCACGGAGTGCCAGTTGTTCAATCCAAGACCGATCAAGCGTGAGCGGCCAGCTCTCCCCCACGACTTTTGCATACGGTAACGCTTGTTTCACAATCAATGACGTCTCTCCTTGACGAATGCGAAAGACGAGATTTAAATTTCCATCCCCGATCTCCTCACATTCTGCAATCCCCTCTTCTAGTAACCCCAACTGTCGAACGTGGTCGACGACACTCTGTTCTGTAAACGCCTCATAAGCCATGATGGTTTTCCCCTTTCTTAACTCTATGCATGAAAAAAGCCCCTTTCTCCGCGAGAAAGAGGCACACCCAAATTGGTTGTTCCTCTCATCTTTCAGACATGTGTCTGGTGGATGTAGCACCGTGCCAAATGGTCGGTTGCTGCGGCGTCTTAGGGCCAATTCCCTCTGCCAACTCGCGATAAGAGTAAATGATGTAATTGTGTTTGACGTGTTGAGACGAATATTACGGACTAGGCATGCTAGTTGTCAATCCTCTATTTTCAGTCGCCCACTTATTTTCGACACGCATATATAGAAACATTATTTTTAAACTTTTTTTCTCAAAAAAAGGAATTGACGAGTGAGCGATTCTATGTAAAAATTCAATTAAATTTCACAACTTCACAACTATTCTTATCAAGAGCAGACGGAGGGACAAGCCCGATGATGTCGCAGCAACCGACCAGAAATGGCACGGTGCTAATTCTTGCAGCTAACGCTGAGAGATAAGAGTTCATTGTTTTTTTGAATGACCTCTTGCCTTGGCATGAGGTCATTTTTTGTTTGACCTGAAAGGAGGAACTTATGGGAATCATCGCTACTTATGAAATCAAACATACCGATCACGTCGAGCGTGTAGCTGAGAAAATCGCACATGAGCTGACCGTCGGGACATGGACCGAGTTGAACCATCTCGAACAATATCAACTGCAAGCGTTCCGAGGTGAGGTCATCGCCACGTCCCAACAAGAAACGACAAGTCGCTTCTCGATTCGCTACCCGCTACATAACGTGACACCGGACTTTTCGTCCATTCTGACGACGACATTCGGAAAACTGTCGCTCGACCCAAACGTCAAACTCGTCGACCTCTCGCTTCCAGAGGAGCTCGAACCGGACTTTCCGGGTGCCGCATTCGGAGTCGAAGGGGTCCGCGACATCCTTCGAGTACACGACCGACCGCTCGCCATGAGCATCTTCAAAGGCGTCATCGGACGGGACCTTGATTTTTTGGCGACACAACTCCGGGACCAGTTCGCAGGTGGCATCGATCTCGTGAAAGACGACGAGATTTTATATGACAATCCGCTCACCCCATCGCTCGAACGGGCTCGGATTGGAGCATCGATCATTCAAGAACATAAAGAATTGACGGGTCGTTCCGTTCTATACGCAGTGACGTTGAGCGGTCCCGTTTTCACCTTACGCGACCAGGCGAAGCGATTGATTGAGGCAGGCGCGACCGCATTGTTGTTCAACGTGTATACGTACGGGCTTGACGCATTGCGAGAGCTCGCCAAAGATTCTGAGATTCACGTCCCGATTTTGGCACATCCCGCTTTTGCAGGAGCGTTGACCGGATCGATTCGTCATTCCCTACTCTTCGGGAAACTGATTCGACTCGCCGGGGCGGACTTGACGCTCTTCCCTTCGCCATACGGTTCGCTGTCGACACCGAAAGACGAAACACAACAGATTCAAACGTATGCGGCGGAATCCCATTGGACGAAACCGATTCTGGCGGTCCCCTCTGCCGGGATTCACCCAGGACTCGTCCCGGATTTGATTCGTGACTTCGGAACGGATGTCGTCATCAATGCCGGCGGCGGGATTCACGGACACCCAGACGGTGCGGCTGCCGGAGCGAGGGCGTTCCGCCAAGCGATCGATCAGGCAATCGGTAAGACGAGCGAGACTGATGCCTTAACGACTGCATTAGATGCGTGGGGTGCGCGATGAGTACGCACGTCATCTGTGATTTCGACGGGACCATCACGGAAGAAGATAACATCATCGCGTTGATGCGACGGTTCGCCCCACCTGAATGGGTCGAACTCAAAGACGGTGTGTTGAACCAAACGCTCTCCATTCGCGAAGGCGTCGGTCAGATGTTCAGCTTGCTCCCAAGTAACCAGCAAGAGCAGTATCGTGAGTTTCTTCAGTCGACCATCACGCTTCGAGCGGGGTTTGTCGAGTTTTTGCAAGAGACCCAGTCGCACGGCTTTCGATTTGATGTCGTCAGTGGGGGCATGGACTTTTTCGTCCATCCGATTTTAGAAGGTTACGTCGCACCGGAACACATCTTCTGCAATCACGTTGATTTTTCAGGAGAGACAGCGCGCGTCACATGGCCTCATGCATGCGATGTTCATTGTTCGAACGACTGCGGATGCTGCAAGCCGACGATTGCTCGACAGATCGTCTCACCTACCGACACGTTGATTGTCATCGGGGACTCTGTCACTGATTTTGAAATCGCCAAACGTGCCGACGTCGTGTATGCACGGGGGCAATTGATTTCGCTATGTGAGGCGGAAGGAATTCGACATGTTCCGTTCGAGACATTCTACGATATCTCAGCTCATATGAAAGGAGTGAACGTATGACTGTGCAAGAACGGTGGGGAGAACTTGCCGACATTAAAGACGAGCTCGCCGCACGAGACTGGTTCCCCGGAACGAGCGGGAACCTGGCGATCCGCGTATCGGACGACCCGTTGACGTTCCTCGTGACGGCAAGCGGTCGTGATAAACGAAAGCGCACCGATGAAGATTTCGTCCTCGTTGATGCGACCGGTCAATTGATTGGAGAGCAGACAGGCAAACCGTCCGCGGAAACGTTGCTACACGTCGAAATTTTTAACAACACGAACGCAACCTGTTCACTTCACGTGCATACGGTCGACAATAACGTCATCTCGGAACTGTATGCAGCAAAAGGTCACGTGACGTTCACAGGTCAAGAAATCATCAAGGCGCTCGGTTATTGGGAAGAGACGGCAAGTGTCCGGATTCCCATTATCGAAAATCACGCGGATATCCCGACGCTCGCCTGTGCGTTTGCGCTACATGTCACAGGCGATGCCGGTGCCGTCCTCATCCGGAACCACGGGATCACCGTTTGGGGCGAAACGCCCGCTGCGGCAAAACGTTATTTAGAGGCATATGAATTTTTGTTTAGCTATTCATTAAAATTACGCGCCCTAGGCGTCCATTCATAAGGAGGAATTCAACATGGCAACAATTTATTTTCAACAAACCGAAGAACGCGTCAGTGATCAACAAGAGGTACGTGACTTTTTAGAATCACGAGACATCCTTTACGAAGCATGGGATATCGCGAAATTACCGGCTTCCCTTCAAGAAAACTATCAACTGACAGACGAGGACAAAGAAACTATCTTGGCGACGTTCCGTGACGAGATTCAAGATGTGTCGGCACGACGCGGCTACAAGACGGCTGACGTCATCTCACTATCCGATTCGACACCGAATTTAGATGAACTGCTCGTCAACTTCCAAAAAGAGCATCACCATACAGATGACGAGGTTCGTTTCATCGTCAGTGGTCACGGCATTTTTGCAATCGATGATGCTGAGCGCGGATACTTCAATATCGAGCTCAATCCGGGTGACCTCATCTCCGTACCGGTCAACACACGTCATTACTTCACGTTGCAAGAAGACCGTCAAGTCGTCGCCGTTCGCATTTTCGTGACGACTGAGGGGTGGGTGCCGATTTACGACAAAGAGAATGTAACTGCATAAGAAAAGGTCTCTCGCTTAAAAACGAGAGACCACTTTTTATTGTTTGACCGCTGTCGGTTTCGATGAGAACCAGCCCCATGTCGCAATCCCGACCATGACCGACCAGAAGAAAATCGTCCAAGCTGTCGAGTGGACGAACCCGTCTGGGAGTCCCATGAATTCGAATGGTGTTCCGGCAATCAATTCCTTGAAACCAGGGTGTTCAAGTACGAGCACCGTCAACTTGACCCCGACCCAACCGACGATGATGAAAGCGGCCGTTTCAAGTGTCGGACGCTGATGAAGCAACTTGACGAAAATCCGAGCTGCGAATCGCATCAAGACGACCCCGATGAGTCCACCTGTCAAGACGACGAAGAACTGACCCGAGTCAATCCCACCGATTTCCCCGAGACCAAGCGGTTTGACACTCACAGCGAGCGCGACTGCTGCCAAGATTGAGTCGACCGCAAAGGCGATGTCCGCAAATTCGACTTTTGCGACAGTGAGCCAAAATTCTTTCTTCGACACCGGCTTCTCCGTGACAGCCGTCTCTTCTTTCGCTTCAGCCGCCAAGTCTTGCTTCGGTTCTTGGCCTCGTGCCTTATACGTCATATACAAGTGTCGACCACTCATTCCAATCAGATAAAATGCACCAATCGCTTGAACTTGCCATACGTTGATTAAGAACGAGATTAAGAACAATGCGATAAATCGGAAGACGAACGCCCCGAGGAGTCCATAAAATAATGCCTTTTTCTGTTCTGTACGCGGTAAGTGTTTAACCATGACGGCCAAGACGAGCGCGTTGTCTGCAGATAACAAGCCTTCTAAACCGACGAGCACGACGACGATCCAGGCGTACTGCAGGATTAACTGCCAATCCATAAAAACATCTCCTTTTTTCTTTCAATTCCTTCATATTTAAGAGTGATCTATTTTTTAAGTTCACAGGACCATTTTATTCCCGTTCACAAAGTAAATCAATCCTCTTTCTTCAATATCTGAAGGATTTTTTCCGATTGCATATTCAAAACATGTTATGAGAGCAAAATCATACCCGTTCAGCCATCATTTCGTGATAAAATCCTAACAAGAACGAGTGGTGCTTTAAATCGCTCGAAAAAAGGAGAATCCGATTATGTCTACAAGCCATGTCGCTTTACCTACTAAAGCAGAACGACATAAATTGTTCGGGTCGGTCCCACCGATTAAAGGAACAAAGCCGACCGAAAAAGAACAAATGGTCGATTTACAAAATACACCGAAAAACTTCTTGTTCGCCCTCGACAGTGTTGGGATCTCGAACGTGAAACATCCCGTGAACGTCGAGACGCCAGAAGGAGTCCAGTCAACGGTCGCCACATTTGAATTAACGACATCGCTCGTACAAGACCGTAAAGGGATCAACATGTCTCGTTTGACAGAGCAGCTCGACGCGTACCATCAACAAGGGTGGACGGTATCAAACCGTTCGTTAATCGAGTTCGCGCAAGAGCTCGCCGAGCGTATGGAACAAACAGAAGGCCAATTGACAATCCGTTACCCATGGTTCTTCACGCGTAAAGCACCTGCGACAGGTCTTAGCGGTTTGATGAACGCGGACGTCATGCACCGTGTGACATATAACCTCGAAACGGGCGTCGCAAACGTGACAGTCGGTCTCGTCATCAACGTCACGACGCTTTGCCCATGTTCAAAAGAAATCAGTGAGTACAGCGCCCATAACCAACGTGGGTACATCACGATCGAAGCCGGTCTTGATGAGACATCGATGGACGGATTCGATTGGCGTGCAGCCCTTCTCGATGCAGCGGAGTCAAACGCCTCAGCACCACTTCACCCTGTCCTCAAACGTCCGGATGAGAAACGTGCGACTGAAATCGCATACGAAAACCCACGTTTCGTCGAGGATATGGTCCGCTTGATCGCGGCTGACTTGTACGAGATGAAACAAGTCGTGAACTTCTTCGTCGAATGCCGTAACGAAGAGTCGATTCACCAACACGACGCGATTGCATCGATCACATTCGATAAGCGTCAAGACGCATAAAAAATGCGGAACCTCTGTTAAAGAAGGTTCCGCATTTTTTATAGACTTGTCACGAGTTCAATCGTCAATAGGATGATGATGAGCATCACCCACACTGCCCAGACGAGTCGCCACTTCTCCCAGTCAAATCGCTTCATCACTGCATAGACCGTGAGGTAGAGCGCAAGGAGAAGCGGTACGACGACCCAAGGATTCTCTAGCATCACGCCTCGATGTCGCCGTCCCAAGCGAGCATTCCGCCGTCGACATTGACGACTTTATAACCTTGCGATTCTAAGTAATCACACGCCGTCTGGCTCCGTCCACCTGAACGACAGATGACGTGATAGACATTATCTTGTGCCAACTTTTCTGTCACTTGTGGGAATTCCGATAATGGATAGAGTGGTACGTTCGGGATATGCCCTGCCTCATATTCATCTTGCTCGCGCACATCGATGATATGGAGAGACTCCCCGTTCTCTAATTTTTCTCTTAATTCTGTCGCATGGATGCTTTGCATACATAGTTCCCCTTTCAATCATGGATTCCTCTTTTAGTTTACCTCAGCTTATGCTCCGACAAACTCCAGTTGATGGTCGTCTCAGCGTCACAATAAAATCCCTCGAGCTCGCATCGTTCGACGACCTGTTCGATCAACGCGCGATTGCCACAAAACAACGTGAAATGGCTATCCCAGGGTGGGACGATGAGCCATTCGTGTTGATAACCGAAAAACGTCCGATGTTGCATGCCCCACATATCAGCGGCTAGCGTCTCACTGAGATGGATGAGATGCCGTTCCGTACAAAATTCGTCTCCGGTCCAGATCCAGCCTTCTCCCATCTCCAAAAGTACACGCAACACTTGATTCTTTAGCAGATCCGACAGTTCCCCTTCACCTGGTGGGAGCACATTCTCACGTTCGCAATATTCAATGATGCGATTCGCCCCTGCTCGATCTTCGGCATGTGGTTTTAGCGCCCTAATCATCGTTCGGAGCGCATGATCGATACGGCTCACGTCACGAAAACCTAGTCTTCGCCTCATCTCTTCCCATGTAACGGCCCGAAATTGCTGTTCGACCTCGTTTTTGTCCAGATCGGCATAACAATCAACCGCGGCGGAGTGATCTATTGGAGCAAGGAATGGATGAAACGCGATGAAGACCGTTTCAAATACCCCTTCATAATACGTCTTAATTGGGTAGTCATCCCCACCACCAAACATGGCGTAACGATGTCCTTCAGGTAACAAAACGCTCTCATCTAGTTCGTCCATTTCAACACTCCTTTCTTGAATAGTTTATAACGGACCATCAAAAAAAGCACCCTTCTATAAGAAGGATGCTCCGGACTTACGCTTCGTTGCGCTCGTCGATTGCTTGTGCTGCTGTGATGAGCGTCAATTTGTAGACGTCCTCTTCGTTACAACCACGTGATAAGTCGTTCACTGGTTTGTTGAGACCTTGAAGGATTGGACCGATCGCTTCGAATCCACCGAAACGTTGAACCATCTTGTAGCCAATGTTCCCTGCTTCAAGACTTGGGAAGACGAATACGTTCGCCTTACCAGCAACGTCAGAACCCGGTGCTTTCTTCGCCGCTACGCTAGGAACGAATGCCGCATCGAATTGAAGTTCTCCGTCGATTGGAAGGTTCGGTGATTTCTCTTTCGCAAGGCGTGTCGCTTCCACAACTTTCTCTGTTTCAGGTGACTTCGCAGAACCCTTCGTCGAGAAGCTAAGGAGCGCAACTTGTGGGTCGATGCCGAACGTCTTCGCTGTCGCTGCCGACAAGAACGCGTTCTCTGCTAAGTCCGCCGCGTCCGGTGCAATGTTGATCGCACAGTCCGAGAAGACATATTGCTCGTCGTCACGTACCATGATGAACACACCTGACGTCTTTTTGATGCCTGGTTGCATTTTGATGATTTGTAGTGCCGGACGTACCGTATCAGCCGTCGCGTGCATCGCGCCTGAGACAAGACCTTCTGCTTTGCCTGTGTGAACGAGCATTGTTCCGAAGTAGTTCACGTCTGATGTAAGGAGTTCGCGTGCTTGTTCAGCCGTCGCTTTCCCTTTACGACGCTCGACGAATGATTCGACGAGAACGTCGATGTCTTCGTATGTCGCTGGGTCATATTGTGTCAAACCTGAGATGTCGAAACCGTGTTTCGCCGCAACCGCTTCGAGATCTGCTTTCGCACCGACGACGATCGGTTCTACCATACCGTCTGCTTTCAATCGAACAGCGGCTCCAAGAACACGCTCATCGATACCTTCCGGGAAGACGATGGTTGGACGAACCGGGCTAACTTTTTGCTTCAACGTTTCAAATAATTTCATAACGAATGAACCCCTTTTCTCAATTTACAGCATGACTGCTAATGGTTTTGCCGTTGACTTGTGTCTTTACGCGATTTCAATTATACACAGTACCCTTTTCAAAATAAACTATTCTGCCCATTTCGCCATAAATCGCCTAGAATCAATCATTATATGAATAGAACAGTTTCGACAAATCGACTGATACAGCCATTTTTGTAGCCGTTTTCATGTTTCTGTCCTCTGTTCTTTACCCGTCATGAATCGTGATAACCCTCACAGTGCCTCAAAGTTGCCAGTCAGTGAAGCGTGTATGGTAAAATAGACGGCGAAGCCAAGTCCCGAAAGGAGATTTTTTTATGTCAGAACGTCCAGTACCTACAACAGATACACAACATGCCGCCGCCACATTAGACGGATGGTATACACTTCATGATTTCCGCACGATTGATTGGGCTCGTTTGAAACTCGTCGATGCTGAAAAGCGTGAACAGATGATTGAGGAGTTCACTGCGTTCCTCGCCTCACTTGAAGAAGTGGAAGCAAAAGGTGAAGGAAGCCACGCCTTCTACTCGATTCTCGGCCAGAAGGCGGACCTCGTCTTGATGGTGCTTCGTCCAACATTCAACGAACTTGAGGACGTCGAGCGCGCATTCCGCAAAACAGCGCTATACGACTATATGATTCCGTCGTATTCATACGTGTCGGTCATCGAGCTCGGGATGTATCGCGGATCTGGAGACGGGGACCCGTATCAAAACCCTCATATCCGTTCACGCCTCTATCCGACACTTCCAAAGGCCGCACACATCTGTTTCTATCCGATGAGCAAGGCTCGTCGCGACGGCGACAACTGGTACATGTTGTCGATGGATGAGCGCAAAGACCTCATGTATCGCCACAGCATGATCGGCCGTAGCTACGCTGGTAAGATTCAGCAGTTCATCGGTGGGTCGACTGGATTCGACGCATGGGAATGGGGCGTCACACTCTTCGCTGAAGATTCACTTCAGTTCAAGAAAATCGTTTACGAGATGCGTTTTGATGAAGTGAGTGCGAAATACGGTGAGTTCGGCGACTTCTACGTTGGGAACATCTTACCGAAAGAAAATTTGAGCACATTCTTTAGCGTGTAAAAGGTTTACGCGTATAACACCTCGGGAATTAAGGATGATGTAAGCAAGTTATCCTGATTAACGAGGTGAACAACGATGCGCGTGTTTAAAGAAACCGATCGTGACACTGCGGAACGTTTAGATTCGTTCATCGAACGAATGGCACCGACAGCAGAATTAGTCCAACATCGATTTGAAGAGCAACTCAAACATACACAGCAAAAGGGTCAGGCGAGCGCCTGACCCTTATTTTGTCGTAGTGACGTGAAGTGCGTCGCCTAAGAAAGTAGCCAATTCCAGCATTCCGTAGCGTCCCGCTTTCGCTTCAGCATCGGAATTATAGTTCGTGTTCGTATTGACGTCATAGGCGTAGACGTTTCCGTATCGGTCTCGAATGATCTCAATCCCCGCAATATCGATCGCATTCGCTTTCAAGAACTGTTCGAGCTTTGGAATGATCGGGTCATCGAATCCTTCGACGATTTCAAACTTCGCCGGTGGCGTCTCCCCGACCGGACAGAACTGGTCTTCAATCGAGCAGGCATCAGCAGGACAGAGCTCGAATCCTTCCGACGTATCGACGCGCACCGCATACAGGAACTTTCCGCCGATGAATTCGCAGCGGGTAATATACGGTTCCGGGGCTTCGATATACTGTTGAATGAGCGTGATGCCGTCAACCGAGTCCTCGAACGAGGGACCATATACATATTCTTTGAGTCCTTCGATCGTATGGAACAATTGGACCCCGAGTCCTTTTCCGGCACGGTTATGTTTCGTGATGAACGGTGTCAAACCTAACTGCTCAGCCGCTTCGATGATTTGCGCCTTACCGACTGCCGCAATCGTCTTCGGCACGCGAATTCCTTCACGTCGAAGCGCCGTGTATTGATTGACTTTGCTCACTTCGAGGCGGATGGCACGTGTGCCGTTAAACACGGTCCGGTCATTTGCCTCTAACCAAGCGAGGACGCCTTCCGTCAATTCTGGTGCGTACCGATGCCCACGTGTGTGCGAGGAGGCACTCATCCGATTATAAAAGACACCTTCCGGGGGCATTGCTTCGAGATCAATCGTCCCTTGGTCCAAGTGCCACAATTCATATGGCAAGTTCAATTCTTTTAAACGGTGGACAAGGTGGTTCGTCCATTCTTCGTTTTCATGAATGACGTGAATTTTAGACATCATCATTCCTCCTTCTATGATGTGTTTACTTTACCATATTCATAACCGACAATTCCAATGTGTATGGTTTGCCTAATCCTCAATTCTGAAATATCAGACGATTTCATGGTATAATGAACTTAAGAGTATTGTTTCAGAAAGGAAGTGTTGTGTTTGCCCGTACCTGTTATAAGTACTGATGTACTCATTTTACTCTTCGGTCTACTTCTCGTTGCCGGTGTCATGGCGACACGAATCTCGACTCGATTCGGCTTGCCCGCCTTGATTTTATTTATGGGAATCGGCATGATCATGGGAAGTGACATTACTGGTCTCATCTTCTTTGACGACTCGAATTTAGCGCAGCTGATTGGAGTCGCTGCCTTGATTGTCATTTTGTTTGAAGGGGGTCTTCAAACGAAATGGTCATCAATCCGGAGCGTCCTCGCCCCTTCTGCCTCGCTGGCGACGCTTGGAGTATTGATTACTACAACAGTGGTCGCCGTGGCCGTTCGTTTCGTATTTGGTTTCGATTGGATTGAATCTTTCTTGTTCGGTGCGATTATCGGTTCGACCGACGCAGCGGCCGTCTTTGCCGCATTTAAAGGAAAGAATATCTCACCGAAAGTCGGTGCGACTCTCGAAGCCGAGTCCGGCACGAACGACCCAATGGCGATGTTTTTGACGATTCTCGCCCTCGACTTCATGATGAAGCCGGATACGACCATTTGGGACGGAATTTGGATGTTCGCCCTTCAAATCGTTGTCGGGGCATTAATCGGCTTCATCCTTGGACAACTGTCTCGCCTCATGTTGAACCACTTGAGACTTGATTCGAGCGGACTGCATGCCGTCCTCATGATTTCCATGGCGTTCCTTACCTATGGTGTCACAGCTTACTTATTGGGAAGCGGATTACTCGCCGTCTATATCGCCGCCATGATTGTCGGAAATGCGGATACAGCGCATGAAGTGACAATCGTCCAATTCTCAGAAGCGCTCGCGTGGATCATGCAAATCATCATGTTCGTCATCCTTGGGTTACTCGTCTTCCCTCGTCAACTCATCGAGCCGGATTTGATTTGGAAAGGACTACTCATCTCATTCGTCCTTATGTTCTTGGCACGTCCGATTGCCGTCTATTTATCGACACTTGGCATGTCATTTACGAGAAAAGAGAAACTATTTATCTCATGGGCCGGGCTAAAGGGAGCTGTCCCAATCGTCTTAGCTACATTCCCTTTAATTGCCGGTATTGAGGACAGTCAACTCTTATTCAATGCCGTCTTCTTCGTCGTCGTGACGAGTGCTTTGATTCAAGGGACGACGTTGACACCGCTCGCTGAAAAATTGGGGTTACTCGGACCGGATAAAATCCGTTCTCCGTATACGATCGCCCTCGTCTCGAGTAAACAGTCTCAACATAAGCTCGTCCCTTATGTTGTCACGGAGAGTTCTTCGATGATTGGCAAGACGCTAGCGGATATCACACTCCCACCAAACACTGTCGTGAACGCCATCGTCCGAAACGAATACTTGATTCCACCGAATGGACAGACATCCATCGAAGAAGGCGACCTTTTATATGTGCTCGCTTCGATGTATCGTCATGATCAACTCGACCAAACATTTGGTGAAGATGGGCTAGACCGAGTGGAATTATGAGTAAACGAATAACCGGCGCCTCATTTGAAGCGCCGGTTTTCTTATGCGTTTAAGTGTTTTGCTGATTGAATCAACGTCTCAACATCTTCTGTCCGTCCTTCATGAAGTGCCTCGACGATGAAACTCCCGACGACGACACCGTCACACGCTTGTCCCAACGTCTGCACTTGCTCCGGACGATGGACTCCGAATCCTGCTAAGACGGGAACACGGGACTGCTCAGTCAATCGAGTTAAGTAGGCGAGAAGCTCGTCCGGGAATACATCCGCTTTCCCGGTCGTTCCTTTGAGCGTGACCGCATACACGAATCCTTCTGCTTTTTCTAAGATGGACGTTGTCCGCGCCTCACTGCTCGTCAACGTGACGAGCGGAATGACGGCGACGTCATGCCGATTAATATCTGCGAATAACTGGAGACTCTCCTCAAACGGAAGGTCAGGAATAATGACCCCGCTCACCCCACATTCGTTCGCCCGATCAAAGAACGGTTGGACCCCGAACCGAAACACTGGATTCAAGTAGGTCATCAAGACGATTGGAACGTTAAATTGATCATTTCCTTCTATTAAATGGTTCAATACCATTTCAAGCGTCACACCTGCTTCAAGCGCGCGCATTCCTGCCGCCTCAATAATCGGTCCATCCGCTACCGGATCAGAGAAGGGGATCCCGAGTTCAATCGCCGTCGCACCCATCCGTTCTAGTTCCACGACGGTCGGGATGAGCCGGTCCATCCCGCCGTCACCGGCCATGATATACGGAACGAACGCCGCTCCTTCTCGCTGTCGAATCGCTGTCTCTAGTTTCATCGTGTCGCCACCTTCTCTCGGATTGTATGGACGTCTTTGTCTCCGCGCCCTGATAAACAAATCACCAGTGTATCGTCTTCTCCCATCGTCTTCGCGAGCGTCTCTGCATAAGCAAGGGCGTGTGAAGACTCCAATGCAGGAATGATTCCTTCTTGTCGGCTGAGTGCGAGACACGCATCGAGTGCCTCGTCATCCGTGACGGCCGCATAGCGCACCCGCTCAATATCTTTCAAGAAACTGTGCTCCGGTCCTACCCCTGGATAATCGAGTCCAGCTGAAATGGAGTGCGCTTCCTCGATTTGACCCGCTGCGTCTTGCAAAACATACATGAGCGACCCGTGTAAGACACCGACTTCCCCTTTTGTGAGGGTCGCTGCGTGTTTATCCGTATCAATGCCACTTCCTGCCGCTTCGACACCGTAGAGCGCGACCGACTCATCGTTTAAAAACGGATAGAACATCCCCATGGCGTTGCTCCCTCCGCCGACACAAGCGACGACGGCATCCGGAAGGCGTCCCGTCTGTTCGAGGATTTGACCACGTGTCTCTGTCCCGATCACGCTTTGGAAATCACGTACCATCTGCGGAAATGGATGCGGTCCGAGAACAGAACCCATCACATAGTGCGTATCGTCGACATGTTTGACCCAGTAACGGAGCGCTTCATTGACGGCATCCTTTAAGGTGCGACTTCCTGATTTGACAGGGACGACTTTCGCCCCAAGAAGTTCCATCCGAAACACGTTCAACGCTTGTCGCTCGACGTCGACCTCACCCATGAAGATGGTACATTCTAAATCGAGTAGTGCGCATACTGTTGCCGTCGCGACACCGTGTTGTCCCGCGCCTGTCTCCGCAACGACTTTCTGTTTCCCCATCCGTTTCGCCAGGAGCGCCTGCCCGATCGTATTGTTGATCTTATGGGCACCGGTATGGTTCAAGTCTTCACGTTTCAAATAGACATTCGTCCCGAGGCGACGACTTAGGTTCGACGCATAATAAAGTGGCGTCTCACGTCCCACGTATTCACGTAATAAGGAAGAGAATCGTTCTTGAAACTCAGGATCTTGCTTCGCCTCTTCATAAGCGACCTCTAATTCTTCGACCGCCTGCATGAGCGTCTCTGGAATGTACTTCCCACCATATTGTCCAAACTTCCCGTTCACTGGTTGTGCATACATCATAGTTCCTCCTTGGCGCGTTGAATGAACGCACGAATTTTTTCGATATCTTTCACACCGTCCGTCTCGACACCGCTCGAGACGTCGACGCCGTCTGGTTGGATGAGTTGAATCGCTTGTCTCACATTCTCCGGGGATAGCCCGCCCGCTAGCCAAAACGGACGCTGCGGCCGGTCGATTGCACCCCAGTCTAACACCTGTCCACTTCCCGGATTCGGATGATCCATCAATCGTACATCTGCCGTCTCCTCGGTCGACGCATCGATGATGGGCAATCCGAAGATACGGAGTTGTTCCATTGACTGCGTCCGATGGTGAATTTGTAAATCCGTCAGTCCTACATTCAACGTTTCCTCAATCTCTTCCATTGAAGGACTTAAAAACACACCAACGATTCGAACCGATTCCGGGATGTGTGCGGCCAGTGTCTTCGCAGTCGCCACGTCGATTTGACGGGAACTCGGGGCGAAGACAAACCCGATTGCATCCGCTCCCGCCTCGACCGCCGCCTCAACAGCTTCCTTTGTTTTTAGTCCACAGATTTTAACGAACATGTTTTCAACTCCTCGAGTAACCGGGTCGGGTTCTCTTCACGCATGAGTGCTTCCCCGACAAGAATGGCGCTTGCCCCAGCTTCTTGTAAACGCGCAGCCGCCTCGACCGAACTGACCCCGCTCTCGCTGACGAATGTGACCTCAGGATAGCGTTTCATCAAATCAATCGATGTTTCGAGGGATACCTCGAACGTTTTTAAGTCTCTGTTATTGATGCCGATCAACACGTCATCAAGTTCGAGGGCGATGCGCAACTCCGCCTCATCATGTACTTCCACTAAGACGTCGAGACCGATGGAGCGCGCATATCGCGTCAACTCCTGAAGACGTGTCGGATGGAGTGCCGCCACGATCAAAAGTGCCACACTCGCCCCGTAATGCTTCGCATAGTCGAGTTGTCGTTCATCGATGATGAAATCTTTACAGAGCACCGGGATGGTGACGACATCGGCAACTTGTCGCAAATCGTCAAAAGAACCGTTAAAGTACGTCGTGTCTGTCAAAACGGAGATCATCGTCGCACCAGCCTTTTCATATTGACGTGCTCGTTTAGCGACGTCGACCGTCTCCCGAATCATTCCTTTCGACGGGGACGACCGTTTGATCTCTGAAATGATATGGAATCCCTCGCTCATCACATGTAAGAGAGAGATTGGCTTCGTCACGGGGACATCGATGGGCTGCATGCCGCTAACCTCTTCTATTTTCGTTCCGATGATTTTCGTTAAATAACTCATGCTTCGACCTCCGTACGTTGTAAGTTTTGTAATACCCGTAAGGCGTGCCCTTCATCGATACTACGTTTTGCTTCTTTCACTCCTGCACGAAGCGTTGCGGTCGTACCATACGTGCAAAGGGCAAGTGCCGCGTTCAATAAGACGACGTCGCGTGCCGGTCCCGACTCTCCATTCAATACGGCAAGAAGTGTCGCGGCGTTCTCTTCTGGTGTGCCTCCACGTAGCGCTTCAAGCGGCGCCCGCATCAAGCCGACATCTCGTGGGTCGACCGCGTAACGCGCTGTCTGTTCCCCATCAAAGAAATATACGTCATTCACACCGGCGAGGCTCGCTTCATCGAGTCCACCTGCACCATGGACGACCATGCCGCGCTCCACGCCGAGATGACGCATCGCGGTCGCCATCTTCTCGAGCAATGATGGATGATAGACACCGACAAGTTGTCGTTTCGGGCGAAGTGGATTCGTTAACGGTCCGATTTGGTTGAAGATGGTCGCCGTCGCGAGTCGTTTCCGGACCGGCATGACGTGCTTCATAATCGGATGGACATGCTGGGCGAAGAGGAAACTCAAGTTCGTCCGTTTCAAGTCAGCATGTACTTCCGCTGCCGTCTTCACGATTGGAACGTTCAGTGCCTCTAGGACGTCCGCGCTCCCGGATCGACTCGAGACGCTTCGATTCCCGTGCTTGGCGACCGGAATCCCAAGACCAGCCAGGACAAAGGCGACGGTCGAACTGATGTTGAACGTATGCGCCCCGTCGCCGCCGGTACCACACACATCGAGTACGGGTAAATCACTCTGGGGGAACTGTGCCGCTTCACGAATGTATGCCGCGAGTCCTGCCATCTCTTCTGCTGTCTCACCGCGCTCTTTCATCGCCAAAAGCACTCGTTCGATTTGCGCTTCATCCGCTTGGAACATTTCGCTGGCTGCCACTTTCATATCTGCTGTTGATAATGCGTTTGTCTCCAATTGTTGAATCATCGTCGGTTCCCCCTCTAAAAATGTGTATAAAAAAACTCCACACGACAGTCGTCGTATGGAGGACGGTTCAAGACCGCGGTGCCACCTCTCGTTGATTCAAAAGAATCCACTCTCCGATGCAATCACATCGTATCCCGATAACGGGGGAAACCGTCACGACCTACTCTCTTCAGCCATGCTCTCATGAGCCCATTCACGCGGACGCCTCGGTCAGGATCTCACCATCCCTGACTCTCTGGACGAAACGTCTTCTCGCGCTACTCTTCTCAATCCTCGATTTATATTGTTGAAACGAAAAAGGGGTCACCCGTCTCCTCATAGCCTGCGCTATAAGAAGGACGAGTAACCCCGTGGTGCCACCTTCGTTGGTTCCAAAGAACCCACTTCACGGACAATCATCCGCTTCCCCGTGATAACGGTGGGTAACCCGCTAAAGCCTACTCAAAGTTCGGTTTAGAGCTCAGAAGTCCATTCGCGACGTCCCATATACTGATTCGCACCAACCATCAGCTCTCTGTCATACAGGATTCGTCGTTACTTCTCTTCGTCGACGCCTTTATTCGTTTCAGTTAAGTTAATTCGTACTATACAGGGCAGATGAATCCATGTCAAATAAAAAAAATATAAAAACTTTGCCTCTATATGTGCATCCAAAAATGAGAAACCTTCATCGATTTTTCGAATTGACATTGTTTTTTTTCGTCTGCTATAGTCGTCCACAACAACATTTCACTCAGCTAAAGGAGAATCGATTTTGGAAACAAACAAACTAAAACGCGAGCTGTCCACCCGGCAACTTACGATGATTTCCCTCGGGAGTGCCATCGGAACCGGGCTGTTCCTAGGAAGCGGTCTCGCGATTCAAACCGCTGGTCCGAGCGTGCTCGTCAGCTATGCCATCGGGGCGTTCATCGTCCTCTTACTCATGGGTGCTCTCGCCGAAATGACGGTTGCCCATCCAACATCTGGATCATTCGGAACGATTGCCGAGCGATACGTTCATCCACTCGCTGGTTTTCTCGTCCGTTACTCTTACTGGGTCGCAAACGTACTGGCTGTAGGAGTTGAAGTCAGTGCCATCGCCATTTACATGCGCTACTGGTTCCCCGATGTGAATGGGTTCGTCTGGGTCGCCCTCTTCGGTGGATTACTCATTTACGTCAACGCCCGTCACGTTCACACGTTCGGAACGACTGAATACTGGTTATCCTTCATAAAAGTAACTGCCATTATCCTATTCATCGTTCTCGGTGCCGCCACATTGTTCGGCGAACCAGGATCACCGATTGAGTCAATCACGACAGGAAACGAAGGCTTCTTCGCGTTCGGCTTTTACGGAATGTGGGTGACGATTTTCATCTCCCTCTTCAGTTTCCTTGGAACTGAGCTCGTCGCTGTCACAGCCGGTGAAGCGAAAGACCCGGACCAAGCCGTACCACGCGCTTTACGTGCGACTGTGTTCCGCTTGACGTTCTTCTATGTCATCACGCTTGCGATCATGCTCATGCTTATCCCATGGCAGCAAGCCGGGATCGACCAAAGTCCATTCGTGCTCGTCATGGAACAGTTTGATGTCCCGTTCGCGGCAGGCATCCTCAACTTTGTGATTTTAATCGCCGCCTTGTCTGCGATGAACGCGCAGCTTTACGCGTCGACACGTATGATGTACTCGCTCGCGGAAGCCGGCGATGCACCGAAAGCGTTCAAAAAAATCAGCAAAAATGGGATCCCGATGTTCGCGCTACTCGTTTCAACGGGCGGGATCGTCCTCGCCGCTTTGCTACAAGTATTCATGGAGTCGTCATATCCATTCTTGATGGGAATCTCGATGTTCGGAGCTATTTTCACTTGGTTCATGGTCTTCGTCTCCCACTTGTTCTTCCGTAAGAAATGGACTGGGCGAAAACTCCCTGTCCGCATGATGGGATATCCATTCCTCCCATTGCTCGGGGCGGTCTTACTGCTCAGCCTGATGATCACGACATGGTTCACGGATTTCAACATCTTGCTGAAATTCGGCGTACCTTGGTTGATCGGATTGACGATCATCTATTACGTGCGTGAACAAATGCGTAAAAAACAAGATCGTCCAAGCGATATCGAACAAGCCAATTAACAAGCATCCCTTCGCGACAGCGGAGGGATTTATTACGCACAAAAGCTCCTTTCGCAATCGAAAGGAGCTTTTTGGTTGATGCATCAGAAGAACTGACGCGGATTGACCGTGCTACCTGCACTCGTTGCCGAGTATGAGTAGCCGCCTTTATGAATCTCAAAGTGCAAGTGCGGACCTGACGAGTTCCCTGTGTTTCCAAGCGTCCCGATGTTCGACCCTTGCGTCACACGCTGTCCAGAGCTGACAGATACCGAGTTCATGTGCGCATAAACCGTCGTCCAAACTTGACCGTTGATGACGTGCGCGATCATGACGTGGTTGCCGTATGCACCACCCCAACCTGCACGAATGACCGTACCTGTCGCAGATGCACGAATCGGTGTCCCTGTTGGACCGGCGATGTCTACACCGTTATGGAACGTGTAACCATACGCACCACTTGCCGGACCCCATCCTTGCGAGTAGCGTCCTGAAGCTGGTTGAATGAACATCGTGCTAGACGGTGCTGGCGTCGATGTCGTCGGTGCCGGCTTTGGCTCTGGTTTCGGAGCTGGCGTTGGCGCCGGTGCCGGTTTTGAAGCTGGCGTTGATGGTGTCGTGTTGTTTGAAGACGATGAAGACGGGGTATTCGATTTATTGTCTTGTTTTTGTTGAGCAGCTTGACGAGCCGCTTCCGCTTCTCGTTCCGCCTCTGCCTGACGAGCAGCCTCAGCTTGACGTGCAGCTTCTGCTTGGCGGGCTTCTTCCGCCTTACGTGCCGCCTCTTGACGAGCTGCCTCTTCCGCACGACGACGGGCTTCCTCTTCTTCGCGACGTTGCGCTTCGATTTCAGCCGCGATCGCCTGTTCTTGAGCGACTAATGTTGCTTCAATCTCTTGAAGGTCAAAGATTTGCGATTCGAACTTGATGTTCTTCTCTTCAAGCTCTTTGATGCGTTTTTCACGTTGCTTCATTTTCTTCTCAAGCTCGGCTTGACGCACTTCGAGTGCTTTTTGTTGTTCAAGAAGTGAAGCACGCTCTGCTTTCAAGTCAGCCTGCGCTTCTTTCAACGAACGCTGTGTCGCTTCATAGTCATCAAACAACTCTTGGTCACTACGCTGAATCGTTCCAGCTGTGATCATACGTGTCACGAGATCAGAGAGATTTTTTGAACCGAAGATGAATTCAGCCCAGTTAATTGATCCGCCACCGTTCTTTTGCATCGTGGCCATACGCTCTTTCATCATCGCTTCTTGCGCCTTCATTTTTTCTTGGTAATCTTTAATGTCGGCTTCAAGATCCTCAATCTTCATCTCGGTGCGCTTGATTTCTTGGCGTTTCATGGCGACATCATTGATGATGTCTTGCAATTGCGCGTCCATTTTATTGACCTCAGCCTGAACTTTTGAAATCTCTTCCTTGTTCACTTCAATTTTTGAAGATGTTTCTGACTGGTCTTTTTTCACACTGTCGCGCTTTTCTTTTACTTTTTGTTGTTGTTCTTGCTTCTCTTTAATCGAAGTCGATGCATCCGCAACTGTATGTGTGCTGATGAGCATCACACCGAGCGTCAACGTCGAGACTGTGCGTTTCCAATTCATGAATGGGGTACATCCTTTCTTAAATGACAAACGTGAGTACCTACTACACTACATATTTAAAGCCGTTTCAGTATGTAACAAAAACGATCATTTGGTTGAGTTTCAACACGACTAATTATATCTAACTGATAGATATTTTCCTGTTAAAGTTATATTTCAATTTTATTACGCAAGAACAAAGGTGCAGACAATGAATGCATAGAACTTATTATTTACCAATACCTTTTCAGACTGTTCGATTTGACATCTTTCTGTAATGTTTTATGTAAATAGAGAACAATTTACCCTATTTTAAAATAATAAGCGCATGGAACCGCATATCCCTTTTCCAATTAATAGGATGACTCATCAAAAAAATCCATGCCGTCGCTACATGTGAACATGAGCAAAAGCATGGATATCGAATACATGGATTCTCAAGTTATAGTTTCATCGCACCGACGATGACAAAAATCCAGGCAGCGATGAATAACACGCCGCCAATCGGTGTCACGGCTCCGAGTTTTGTAATTCCCGTCAATGCCATGACGTACAAGCTTCCTGAGAAGAAGATGATTCCCGCAAACATGAGCCATCCAGCCACGTTGAACTGGCTGATGCTCACACGCATGAGGAGTGCCGCAATCCCGATGATTCCAAGTGCGTGCACCATGTGGTAGAGCACACCTGTCTGCCAGTTTGCCAACATGTTTGGCGCCAATCTTTCTTTTAGCGCATGTGCGCCGAACGCACCAAGTGCCACACCGAGTGCCATCAAACCGGCACCAATCATTAATAAGATCTTCATTTCCGTTCCCCCTTATCTGACTTTTCGTGCTGGTAAATTCCACTTCCGATAGTAGGATATCACTCGGAGTGTCGCGACGACAATTAAAAGTGCGTAGACGGCAAGGCCACCTTCGAGCTTGAAGTAATACGTAATGACCGCAATGAGAATCGCCCAAATCGCATACACCTCAGACTGTAAGACGAGAGGCTTGCGTCCGGCCAATAAGTCCCGGACCACACCTCCGCCAACGCCGGTCAAGACAGCTGCCGCAATCGCAGCAGATAAAGGTAAATCAAGCTTGATGGCGACTTGTGCCCCTTGAAAGGCAAACGCAACGAGACCAATGGCGTCGACAATGACACCCCAGCGTTCCCAATGTGGCAATACGACACTCGGGAGCAGGAAGATGAGGAGTGCGACAAGAAAACATAAAATAAATAAATCATTCTGTTGCCAAATTAAGCTGACGGGGTTTCCTAACAGGACGTTTCGAATCGCGCCACCTCCGAAGGCAGTGATAAACGCCAATAGCCACACCCCAAAAATATCGTATTTTTCATCCATCGCAATGATGGCTCCGCTCGCCGCGAACGCAATCGTTCCGACGACGTTGAGCAATTCCCACTCCATGAACATCCCTTGCCCTTTCTTCAACGCATTGTATGGTAAAGTATAGTTACAAAAATTCAGGTCAGTCGTGCGACTGTCGTAAAGGATGTCGGTATTACAATGAAACGTATCGCTTTGTTCCGCATATGGATTATCGTCACCATGTTCGCCCGATTCATCATTCGGCTGTACGCCTTTTCACGCAAACAACAACAAGGCGTCGCCACGACAGAAGAATATGAAGCACTCATGCTCAAGCTCGCGCGTGAATACAAACGAAACGCGCTACGGCTCGAGGGCTTGTTAATCAAACTCGGACAATTCTTATCAATTCGTGCAGACTTGCTACCACCCGCCGTCTTGAACGAGCTATCAGAGCTCGTCGACCGTGTCCCGACGTCTGGTTGGGAGAAATCGCGCGCGATTCTAGAAGCGGAATGGGGCGTGCCTTACTCACAAGTCGTCAAAGACGTCGGCATCGATGCCGTCGCCTCGGCTTCCATCGGGGAAGTATATGGTGCCACGCTGCTCGAAAACGGCAAACGGGTCGCCATCAAAATCCAGCGTCCGAATATCGAAAAAATCATCCGGACCGACTTCCGTGCCATGCGAATTGTCACGTCGATGTTAAAGCGGACATCCCTCGCTAAATCAACCGACTTAGATAGCTTATATCGCCAGATGATTTTTGTCATCGGGGATGAACTAAATTTTCAAACCGAATTAAAAAATGCCCTGTATTTTAAAGCCAAATACGCGGATAACCGAGACGTTTATATCCCGGACTATCACGAGCATCTCTGTACGAACCGCGTCTTGACGATGGACTGGGTCGACGCACGCCGGATCACCGACCTCGCCTTTTTAAAGGAAAATGGAATCGACCGTTCCGCACTTGCTGAACGACTCTTCACACTCGCTGCTGAACAGCTACTGTTTGGTGGACAGTTCCATGCCGATCCACACCCCGGAAACGTCCAGATTCGGGCAGACGGAACCATCATCCTCCTCGATTTTGGTATGGTCGGACAGACGACGGCACAAGACATGGCCACGATTCGGAATATCTTACAGGCGTTCATCTCGCTCGACTATGATAGCATCGTCGATGGATTAGAAGACTTGCGATTCCTCTTACCGACGGCGAACAAACAAAATATTCGCCAAGCGCTAGAGAAGGCGGTCACCTTCTACTTAGAAACAGACATCGACACCGTCGATACGAAGTTGATTGAGAAGGTGTTACAGGACATTCAATTGCTTGTCAAAAACGAACCGATTCAGCTCCCGGCGGAATTTGCCTTCTTCGGTCGTGCCGCTTCGACCTTACTCGGGATCCTGCAAATCCTCGACCCAAAAATCGACCTGTTCACACTCGGGAAACCGATTGTCATCGAATGGCTCGAGGAGGACGGGACAACGCTTCAAAATCGTTACGTGAAGACCGGAATCAACTATGCGAAGAAACTGTTAAACGTTCCTCCGCTTCTCGATAATTACTTAAAAGAACCGACACGAAAACGCCTGTCGGAGCAAGCCATGTTCCAACGAACCCTAGAATCCAAGGAACTCTTGCACCGCCAGACGTTCAATGCCATCGTCATCTTGCTCGGCCTGCTCGTCGGGCTACTCGGTTATATCCGACCGGATGAATGGCTCTTTTGGTCAGGTGGCGTCGTCTCCGTTTTAGCTTATTTCAATTGGAGACGCCTCGGACGAAAGATTCGTCATTTGGCACGCCAAGACTTTCGAGTATAAGCGAACCGTCACTTTCAGAAGTGGCGGTTTTTTGTCGAATCCATTGTGCGATATAAGCACCGACGTCACGCATCATGCGAGGTGTCGTCCAACCCATGGTCGATACTTGAATGACGTTCGCCCGTTTCAAATAGTTACTCTCATACTGAACGAGATAGCCTTGATACGACAGTTGGCGCCCGAGCTCGACCGAGGACAGCTCGCACGGTACTCGAATCGTGATGATGCCAGGTGACTGAGCAGGACACACATCGACCGTCAAACCGTTCTCTTGTAAGGCATTAAGCAACGTATTCATCTTCACAGAATGCGAAACGACTTCTTCTTCTGTCAACTCATCCAGCGCGATCGCCATCGCTGCAAGAAGTGGTTCCGATTGTGTGAAGGCAATCGGCTGATAGAGCGATAAATCCAAATAGCGCGCTGTATGTGGTGTCGCAATCGCCGGATGCTTCATTGCGACGAACGCGAGACCCGGGGCGTTCCGTAACGCCTTTCCTGAAGAGAAGGTCACGTAGTCCGCAAATGAATAGTCATAAACGAGCGTTCCGACGGCACTGATCGCATCAATGGCGATAATGCCTTGCCATGTATGGAGCGGGTCGAGATTGATGAAAATCCCTAACGATGTTTCGCAATGAACCGTCCATACCCAGTCTGGTGCAATGCGCTCGAGTTGAGAAATATCCCACTGCCCCTCTTGGTCCACTGAGACCACGTCAAAAGACAGACCGACACGCCGGGCATGGTCAATCAAACGTTCTCCAAATTCACCCGCATTGAATATGAGCCCGTGTCCGTCCAATCGAGCCGCGACCGCATCATTGGCGACCGTCCCACTTCCAAGAAGCGTATAGACATGCGGGAGTCCGATTCGTTCCGCCAGTTTTTGTTGCACCGCTTCAAGCACTCGTCCCGTCTCATTTGAACGATGTGGGCGCGGCTGCATGGAGAGTCGTTCTCTCACGCGTTCCGAACATTCAACGGGTCCTGCTAGTAAACTTTTCGGGCGTAGAATCGACGCTGATTTGGATTCATAAAAAGCCGAACGCGTTAACACCATCGGCACATATCGTGCTTCCTCAGGACCGATTGGATCCGCAAATGGGACAAACCCAAATCGACGATAGAGCACTTGTTCACGTGTCGTTCCACTGATGACGATGCCATCAACATCACGCTCTGTCGCATCGTCGATGACCGCGCGCATCAATCCAGCGAACGTCCGATTGCGCCGATAAGGTTTAGTCACAGCGAGCAGACGAATCTCGATCCAATCCCCTTCAGGAATGCGCACACCCTTTTGTTCCAATGAAAATGGCCGTTTGCCACGTAACGCACACATGGCGACCACTTCACCATCCGCTTCCCCGATCCAATATGTATTTTCTTCGTGAAATCGGTCGACAAGTCGCCTTTTCTGATTCGGTGGATGTTGCGGAATCTCTTCGACGAATGTTTCGTAATTCAACCGATGTATCGCTTCAAAATCTGATACTTCGGCTTTTCGGTACACAATCATGCTTTTTCCTCCTTCACATGATGATAGATAATAAGAATCGTAATCAGCGTGGCCCAGATGACATTTTCGACATTCCAAAGTGCAGAGAGCGGAAGTAAAATGAGCATGACCAGTCCCGTCTCGCGAGAGTTCCCTGTTAATTTGATTAAGAGTAACAAGATAGCAAGACCCCCAATAAACCACCACGGGTCATATGCCCATATGATTCCAGAAAAAACGGCATATCCCTTCCCACCTGCACGGATTCGCCAAAATGGATAAATATGCCCGAGCGTGAGTGCGAACGCCGTCTCCCAAAAATACAATCCGCTCATCTGTAGGACGAGAATCGTCTTGAGCACGTCGAATCCATAGACGATGAGAAACGCCTTCACTCCACCGATGCGATGTGCATTGCGTGCACCGGTATTCTTCGAACCAGTTGTCGCTAAATCATGTCCACTTAGCACCCCATACAGTCTGCCCCCGAGCAGACTTCCGACTAAATAGCCTATGATGATGATCCACATAGTATCCCCTCATTTTTTGGAAATTTGTGTGCGTTTCAGAAAAACGGGTATCCTCTAATTAACTGTGCACTTTTTGGAAAGGGGAAATCAAGATGCGAGAAGAGAAAAATTTCATTAATGGGGAATGGACAGAAACGGGACAAACGATCGAGGTACGCAATCCGGCTACAGGCAATGTGATGGCCGTCGTGACAAAAAGTGATACACAAGAAGCGACACAAGCCGTCGATGCTGCACATGAGGCGTTACAAGAATGGCAACAAAAAACAGCAGAAGAACGAGGGGAGCTACTCAATGAGTGGCATCGTTTGATTGCAGAACATACAGAAGAGCTTGCCCGAACGATGGTCGAGGAACAAGGGAAACCGCTCAAGGAAGCAATCGGTGAAATCAACTATGCAAATGGATTCATCGACTGGTATGCGGCAGAAGGACGACGCGTGTACGGAGAGACGATTCCTGCTTCATCAAACCAGAAACGGATCTTTGCCATCAAACAACCGGTCGGCGTCATCGCAGCCATCACACCTTGGAACTTCCCAGCTGCCATGATCACACGGAAAGTCGCTCCAGCGCTCGCTGCAGGCTGTACGGTCGTCATGAAACCAGCATCGGCGACCCCGTTGACCGCCATCGAATTGGTCAAATTAGCGGAGAAGGCCGGATTCCCAAAAGGGGTCATCAACCTTGTCACTGGACAAGCTTCAGATATCGTCAAAGCGTGGCAACAAGATAAACGGGTCCGAAAATTGACGTTCACAGGATCAACGGAAGTCGGAAAAATGCTCATGCGTGACGCTGCGGACACGATGAAAAAGATTTCACTCGAACTCGGTGGACATGCCCCGCTCATCGTCACGGCCAAAGCGGATTTAGATAAGGCTGTTCCGCAAGCGGTCGCCACAAAGTTCCGAAACGGTGGACAGACGTGCGTCTGCGCGAACCGAATCTATGTCGAACGCGCCGTCGTCGATGAATTCTCGGAGCGTTTCATTAAAGAAGTCGAAGCGTTGAAAGTCGGCAACGGACTAGAGGAAGGTGTCGACATCGGTCCGCTCATCGATGACGATGCGCTCAGTAAAGTCGAAAAGCATATTGAGGACGCACAGATTCGTGGCGGTGAAGTGTACGGTGGCGAGGTGCTAGACGGCTTATTCATCCGTCCTGCCGTCATCCGTTATGCGAATGAAGACATGCTCTGTATGAACGAAGAGACGTTCGGACCTGTCGCACCGATTGCGACGTTCGATTCACTCGATGAAGTCATCAAACGGGCGAACAACACGCCATTTGGCTTAGCCGCTTACCTGTTCACGCAAGACATCAATGAAGCGATCTATTTAGCTGAATCGTTAGAGTATGGGATTGTCGGTGTGAATGACGGACTTCCGTCAACGCCGCAAGCGCCTTTCGGTGGTTGGAAAGAGAGCGGACTCGGTCGTGAAGGCGGTCATCACGGTATTGAGGAATTTTTAGAAGTAAAATACATCTCTCTCGGATTGTGAGTATAGGTATACAAAAAGGCTTGTCGACATTGATATGCGACAAGCCTTTTCTTATCGGTTGACCCACTCGACTAAATCGTGTGGAGATTGAATCACGTGATCTGCAAGTGCCCACTCTTCTTCGTTACCGAACCCGAATCCTGTCAAGACGACGGGGAAGTCATGAGCGCGAGCCGCTTCGACATCCGATTTACGATCACCGACCATAATATAGTCCGCCTCTCCGTGCCGGACACGGTGCGCTGTCAGAATGTCTGCCTTCTTCTCGCCCCCAACAGATTCTAAACATTCGGGTGCCGTCATATATGGACGAATCTGTTGCGTATCTAAAATCAAATTCATATAATGAACACCGCAGTTACTCGCTGTCGTCAGCGTATGACCTTGCTCGTGAAGTGTCTCCAACATCTCACGAATTCCGTCAAATAAGACATTTTGTCCTTCCATCGTTTGCTCAAGCGTCGTATGACGGAGTCTGCGAATGAGACGAATCTCTTCAAGCGTCGCTTCCGGGATGACATGCTCCCAAAACGCGTTACCTGCCAAGCCGTATCCTGAACGGACCGCCTCTTCACTCGGTTTCGGAAGATGAGGAAGCTCCTCGAGTGCCTCATGAATCGCCTTTGTCATCGGTCCGGTCGTATCTACTAACGTGCCATCGATATCAAATAAAATTACTGCCATTGGATTGATCCCCTCTCTTTCACTCTCTCCTTACCGTAGCAGAATCCCCGAAAATGCAAAAGAGAAAACGTGATGACAAAAAAACGACTGAACCGATTCGTCCAGTCGCCTCTATTATCCACGCCAGAAGTTCATGCCACCTTTTACAGAATAGACGTCGGTATATCCGGCACTCTTCAGCATCGCTGCCGCGCGTTGGCTACGCATCCCGCTCTGACAGATGACATAGACAGGACGCTCCTTTTCTTTCGGATATTTCGCTTGAGCATTACCGAATCCGGATAAAGGTACGTTTTTCGCCAGCTTGATATGTCCCCCGCGGTATTCATGCGGCTCACGCACATCCAACAATTGAATGTTCCGTTCTTCTGCGATTCTCCGTTTTAAATCGTCTGTCGAAACCGTTTTGACATTGTTACGACGACTCCACCAGAAATACACAAGTCCAATGACGACTGCCACAAAAAGAAAGTCCAACATATTCACGCCTCCATTTACATTTCGTTTCTTGTACCCATTATACCCCCTATGGTATTTAAGTCAATGAAAATGAATCCACAAAAAAACCACATGTGCATCACATGTGGTTCAAAAATCGAGCAATGAATCGGATTTAGGTTGTTCGTCTTCTTCCATGGGAATCCCGAGAAAAGCGGCCATCTGACGATCAAGCGGAGGTTTCGTTTCACTTGTCACGGTCGGGGACTGTGATGCCCCAACGCTTTTTGCTTCAGACGTCTCCGCTAACAAGAGTTCACAAAAACCCATTAACTTTGCCAAATGACGCTTTTGCGCTTCGCCGGTTGACGACTCAATCTGTGTCATCACCTGACGCATTTGGGCGATGACTTGTTGTTCTGTAATCATAGTCCGTACACATCCTTTACGCTTCCATTGTGAAGGATTTCATCCTCGATTCGCAAGTATCTTTAACGATTCCTTGACTCGACCCAATTTAAAAAGGCGTCATAGTCAAAACGAACTTGATTTGCATAAAAATCAGCCCATCTCGATAACTGTCGAATAAACAGGGACGGGGAGTCACCGATTGCCGCCGCGATTCGTTCGCTTGCCGTATAATCGAGCACATTCGATGACGCATCGGCCCGTGCGTGAATCTTCGCCGTGATTTGCGCTTGCACTTTCAACGTCTCAATGAGCGACGTCTCATCTTTCATGTGTTTCGCTTTCACTTTCCGCTTATACGGAGAACGTTGCCTCACATAATATTCTTTATCGTCGATTGTCAAATAGCCGAGATACGGGTCACGACTGTGGACCATTGCTCGTTGTGCGGCGACGACACGAGCGCCTTGATGCGACAATCCGTTCTCAAACAGCGGATGTGTCGGAAGAAAGAGAGACGGGACGGCGGACTGTGCTTGCTTCATCTCTAAAATAACATCTTCATCATGTTCTTCGTCGGCACCTTCAATCAAAATATAGTAGCGTTCTAAACCAATCGAAGCCGTGCCGCTCTGAAGTTTGATGGCGATATCTTTGATTTCGTAGTGATCGGCATGATGTCGGTGTTGGTCTGACAATGAAGACAGATAATCGCCCCATGCCGCTTCAATTTTCTCCCGTACTTCTGAAGAGACGGGGAGCAGGTCGTCACTCGTCGAAAAATAACGTTCCTCGTCCCGTACCTCCGTCCGTTCGGACATGAATTCATCTTTCTTCTTTTCCGCTTTTTTTATGACTTTTTTGACCGCTTTACACGTATTATCTTTCGTGAATTGAATATGCTCACTCCGTCCAAGCGCATGTTTTTCAATGGCTTTGGCATAGGACTCAGCAAACGCTTGAATGGCTGCCTTGCCGTCGAATCCTGACTCGGCGGCGAACAAATCGACAGAGACCGCCATCCGCAACAAATCGAACAGATAGGACCCGATATACGCCTCATCAAAGTCGTTCACGTCATAGATGATGGTACCGGCCCCGTCTTCGAACACACCGAAATTTTCAAAGTGTAAGTCTCCTTGAATGAACATCGGATGGTCAGGACCTGTGTCAAAGGCGATCGGTACTTTCGCAAAGTCGTAGTAGAACAAGTGTGAGCTCCCTCGAAAGAACGAGAACGGGCTTGAACTCATCTTCGCGTACTTCTCTTGTCTCGCCTCTTCCGAAAGCTGTCGAATCGACTGGTCGTAAAAATCAAGGACGGTCCCAATCGTCTCGCACCGAATTTGTTGTTTGACGGCTGTGAACATACGGCTCTCCCCTTCACTTGTTGAATAAGTGTTTATATTCCCCGTATCCCGCCTCTTCAAGCTCTTCTACAGGAACGAATCGGAGAGCGGCCGAGTTGATGCAATAGCGTAAGCCACCAAGCTCTTTTGGACCGTCATCAAACACGTGACCAAGGTGACTGTCCCCTTGTTTTGAACGGACTTCTGTCCGTACCATGTGATGCGTCGTGTCCATGTTCAAATCGACGCGCTTCTCCTCGATTGGACGTGAGAAGCTCGGCCATCCGCAATTCGACTGAAACTTATCGTGCGATGTGAAGAGTGGTGTCCCGTCAACGATATCCACGTACAGCCCTTCTCGTTCTTCATCCCAATATTCATTTTGGAACGGTGGCTCTGTCCCGTTTTCTTGCGTCACTTTATACTGCATCGGTGTCAGGCGTTCACGAAGTGCTTGTTGTTGTTTACGATCGCTCCATGCCTCTTTGATGAACTTCGCGCGTCCTGAACCGACACGGTACATCTCATAGCGGAACGGATTTTTTTTATAGTAGTCTTGATGATAGTCTTCCGCTTCCCAGAACGTTTTCGCAGGGCGGATATCGACTTCAATCGAACGATCGAAGCGACCCGAATCTTCCACTTCCTGTTTCGAACGCTCCGCTGCAGCCTGTTGCTCTTCTGAATGATAGAAGATGGCTGGACGGTACGATTCACCGCGGTCATTGAACTGCCCTCCGCCATCTGTCGGATCGATTTGACGCCAATAGATGCGTAGCAACTCCTCATACGAAATGACTTCTGGATCAAATGTGATTTCAACCGCCTCTAAATGTCCTGTCGTCTCCGAACAGACTTGTTGATACGTCGGGTTGTCGACATGTCCTCCTGTATATCCAGAAATGACACGCTCCACTCCCTCATATTTATGAAACGGTTTGACCATGCACCAGAAACAGCCTCCCGCAAATGTAGCTTTTGCCATGATAAATCCCTCCTTACTTTGTAGTGTACCCAAAAATGTGGCAAGACAACAAAAAACGAGAACCACAAAATGTGTTCTCGCTTCAGTCCTCTTCCACCTGATTCACATGACGCATCACCAAAAATAAGATGACTCCAACAATCGCAGCCCCTAAAAGCGTCAACACCATGTTATCTCGAGCTGATAAAGTATAAAAGATCGCTAATCCAATCAAAATGAGCGCAATCGGAATAAACGCTCGCTTAAAATGATCCCAGTAACGCACGGACAGTCCTCCTTTTCTCTTATCATACCAAACTTTCGATTTTCCATAACGAAAGTTCTAAAAGATGAGAAGAACTTGAATAAATCCAAAAGGATTCCAAGACGATTTGCTTGAATAGTCATTCAAGAGAGCTTCTTTCCGCAAGCAGGTTATTCCTGTCTGTTTCCAACTAGATGCTATATACTGTAACTAAATATTTCCATACGGGATAAGGGGGAGCCTCGATGCTCACAATCATTAATGCGTTCTTTATCAACCTGTGTATCTTGTTCACGCTCTTCACGATTTCCTTTTTACCGTTTCGCAATCGACCTCGTTTAACTCCACAGTCTCCTTTGAAAGGAAGGGTTTTACTCGGGGTACAGACCGGATTGATTGCCATCCTCCTTTTGGTAAATGCCTTACCGCTCGAAGGGATACTCATCGACCTACGTAATATTCCCGTTTTGCTTGCCGTTCTATTCGGGGGATGGGTGAGTGGTGCTGTCGCAGGTATCATATTATTAATCGGTCGTTCCCTAGTTCTGTTCTTTACAGACGGTACCATGCTCGGTCTCTATCTAGCCATCGCCACAATAGTTACGTTAGTTGTCTTAACAAGTCTTTTACGGAAACGCATGGATAATACTCGGCCTACTTTGCTCGTATTCACTACGATCAGTATTGCCATTTTTGGGGCAGCGCTTTATGCCGCGCTTCCACTAAACTTGTTCTATCCCGTCTTAATCGTCTACATGTTAATGTCTTACGGGGGAGCTTGCGCCGCCTATCGATTACTGCTCGAACTACGCCGTCACTTTGAGAACGTCCAACATCAACAGCAACTAGCGCGTACAGATGCGCTCACCGGGATTGCCAATCGGCGTCTCTTGAACGAAGCCATGGCCAACTTGACGGTCGAGGCAGAAGAATACGCATTGATTTTGGTCGACATCGATCATTTCAAACGGGTGAATGACACATACGGTCACGACGTCGGAGATGATGTTTTGCGCGAGCTCGGCATGCTCCTCGTGAATGAGAGCAATGAGCGCCATTTAGTCGGTCGCTTCGGCGGCGAAGAATTTTTAATCGTCATGCCCCATGCTAATCGAGAAGAAGTATCGCAGCTTGCTGAATCTATTCGAGAAAAGGTTTCAACGTTCCCGTTCGAGACGAGTGCCGGTACGCTCCACATCACTGTTTCGCTTGGAGCTTGCCATTCGAATGATATTGAAATCGACAGTGTGTTAAAACATGCAGATGAAGCGTTATATCACGCAAAAGAGTCCGGTCGGAATCGTTTCATCCTCGCCTCTTAATGTGTCAAACTCTTCACACTTGAGCGCGTTTTCTCGCTTTACTTTCTCGAAATGAATCGTTAAACTAGGCTAGACTTTGATTCAGATCGATACATCATGATTTATTCAGAAAAGGGGAAACATCGTTCATGTCAGTTTTGTTATCTTTATTTGGAATTATGTTTATCGGCTCGTTCGCGATTGATTATAGACGTGGAAAGACACTTCAACAATCGGCAATCGGGGGGATTCGTTCGATTCAGAACAACATGTGGATTTTCTTCCGGACCTCACTTTCGATGATGATTATCATCGGTCCGCTCTTGTTGATTTCAGGTTTTGTATTCTCGGATTTGGTGAGCTTTAACACGATCCCAGCATTCATCATCGCCGTTCTCAGTATCGGCTTTGCGGAACGGATCATCGGGATGACCGTGGCACCACTCGTCCGCACATTTTGGCATCAACGCGGTCGTCTCATGCCACTTTATTTAGATGCCGCTCTCTACGTATTCCTACTCTCTATTCTCGTTCTAGAGTTCTTGATGAACATCCCGGGGATTGATCTTCAGTCACCGTTCATTGCGCTATTCTATGCGTTCGCTCTCTTCTTCACGAGATACTTGTTCAGTTTGATTCGATTCACGGTTCAAAAAGGCCTAGCCTCGAATTAATTCATGACCCAATCCATGCGTGTTCGCACGTATGGATTTTTTATTATTCTTATTGACAATGAGAATCGTTATCAACTATACTCTAGTTGTAGCTTCCCAAAAGCTTGGCGTGCACGTTCCCCAAACATATCACGTCACGTGGATTCCCCTCCACGACACTCTTTTTGAAAGCATTGCGACAACCCCCATTTGTTGCACCCATATTTGCCATAAACAAGACGAGCAGCCCACCGACGGGGCTGCTCGTCTTTTTCATGATGCGAACACTTCTTGTTCGATTTGTTTCAATTCATAGAACATGCCACGTTTCGTCATCAATTCCTCATAAGAACCGACCTCGACGATCCGTCCAGCTTCCATGACGATAATCTGATCAAACGTTTCGAGACCCGTCAAACGGTGACTGACAAGAATGAGTGTGCCTGTTCCGGCTTGCTGTAGCAATTCAGAAAAGACATGGGCCTCCGTTCCTGCATCGAGTGCCGATGTCGGTTCATCAAGCAACCAAAGAAGTCCGTTTTTAAGAAGTGCCCGTGCGATGGCGAGGCGCTGACGTTCTCCACCTGACAAGTTTGCCCCTTTCTCCAGGACCGGTTCGTCTAGCGAGAATGACAAACGGACGCGCTCAAGTGCTACGTTCATCGCTTCATCTGTGAAGTCACCGGCTAACGCCAGGTTTTCCCGTACGGTTCCGTAAAAGAAATGATTGTCTTGCAAGACAACACTTGCATGTTGCCAAATAGATGTTTGTTTGACATCGTTCATATTGTAATCATCCAACCGAATCGTGCCGTCTTCCGTCCGAACGAAAGCCATTAGCAATTGAAGTAACGTCGACTTCCCTGACCCGCTCGGTCCGACGATTACCGTCTTCGAACCGCTCGGTATGTGTAACGTTACCTCATCTATCACATCTCGATACGTGTCTGGATAGCGATAGCGAACATGGTCAAATGAAATGGACGGTGCGGCCGTAAACGTCACGTCTTGACGTTTCGCCTCACGCGCCTCAATCGTTTCACTCGGCTCCGTCACTTCAAACAAACGATCCGCTGCTTGCTTGCTGTCTGCAAAGTGACCGGCGAACACGGCCATCGGCGTCGTATTCTCAAACGCTGTGAGCGACATCATGATCAGCATTGCCAAGAACAACCCGTTCAGGTCTCCATTTACCACCTGATACGCACCGATGGCCAAGACGCCCCATGAGACGAATAAGGAAGCGGCAACGACGAGCGCCGAATTGAAGAACTGATTCGTCGTGTCTTTCCGCTCTGCCTCCATGTAACGCTCACTATGCGAATAGACAGTTTGTTTCGTGCGATCGAGTTGGTGATGAAGTTTTAAATCCCGGTATCCGAACAGCATCTCTGTCAATTGAATCGACACATCTCCGCGCAATCCACGAATCGTCTCATCGTGATGGGCACGGATTCGTGCAAATCCGAGCGGAATCAAGAATCCTGTAACGAGTACACCAAACAAGATCCATAGGCTGACCGCAAACGAGAAGAAGGTGACAAAGAAGATGGTGCTCAAAAAGACGAGTACGAGAATGATCGGCGGATAAAACACGCGAAGGAAGTAGTTTTGAAGACTCTCGACGTCCCCGACGACGCGTGCGAGCAAATCGCCGCTCCGATATTTCGCAAAGATGGACGGAACGAGCGGCTCTAACTGACGATAGAACCGGACGCGCAACTCACTTAAAATCGTAAACGTCGCCCGGTGTGAGGCGAGGCGTTCCCGATAACGGCTTCCTGCCCGGATGACACCGAACAGTTTAATTAAGACAACCGGTACCATGAGTGCATACAGGGGCGGGACGAGCCCTGCCCGTGATACGAGATAGCCACTTGCCGCGAAGAGGGCGACCGCTGCAATCCCTGCTGCATATCCAAAGAAGATGGAGAGGAGGATGTCTTTCTTTTCGCGCATCATCCATTTTGTAATCGTCCAAAGCGAGTTCATCGGCTCACCCCTTTCTGAAGTGCAAACAACTCCGCATACTCTGGGACAGCGAGTAACACTTCATGCGTCCCTTCTGCGATTCGCTTCCCATCATCCATGAACCAAATCGTGTCTGCCTCTTTGATTGTATGCAGACGATGCGCAACCGTGATTAACGTTGCACCTTTTGACAGCTCTTCAATCGAGCGTCTGACAATCCGCTCTGTTTTCAAATCGAGACCGGTCGTCGGTTCATCAAACAATAAAATACCAGGTCGCTTAAAGAAAGCACGTGCGAGTGCAAGGCGTTGCCGTTCCCCACCAGATAGTCCAAACCCACCTTCTCCGAGTTCTGTCCAGATCCCGTTCGGCAACTGGTCAATCACCTCGGATAGTCCAGCTGCCTCGGCTGCTTCGAGTAACGCACGCTCGTCAGCCACTTCACCTAAAGCAATGTTTTCGGCGAGTGTCCCGGCGAACAGATACGGATTTTGAGAGATATACGCAATATTTCCATACCAGGCAGATTCCTTATACGTATGCAAGGGTTCGCCATCCACGAGGACGCGCCCTGATTTCACTTGCAAAAGTCCTGAGATCACGTTAAGGACAGTCGTCTTCCCGGAACCGCTCGCGCCGACTAACGCAAGGTGGGTGCCGGACGAGATGCGACCACTCAATGGCTGAAGGGAAAAGCGCCCACCAGCGTACTCAAACGATATCTCTTCAAGCTCAAGGTCCGGTGTCCGTGAACGAAGCGACTTTGTCCCCCACTGAATGCGATCATCCGGGGCGTCTAATACGTCAAAGATTCGGTCTGCTGCGCCCATACTGCCACGTCCCGTATGAAAGGCGCTGCCCAGGTCTTTGATGGCCAAGTAATACTCTGGCGCCAACACAAGAATCAAGAATCCTGAGAAGAACGTCAGGTTCTCCCAAACGACCATCTGTAGCGCGACTTCTAATGCCACAACGCCGGTACTGAGCATCGAAATGAATTCCAACATGAGGCCCGATAAGAATGCCGTCTTTAAGACGACCATCGTCGCATCCCGAAAGTCGAGACTGCTCTTCTCAATCGCTTTCGCTTCTTGTTCGGTCCGGTTGTAGAGTTTAAGTGTCGTCAAACCCTGTAAGACATCCAAAAACTTTCCGGAAAATTGATTCATCTTCTCCATCTGTTCCTCAGATTTTTTCTGTGTCGCAATCCCAATGATAATAAAGAACAAAGGGATAAACGGTGCCGTCACCATCATGATGACACCTGAAATCCAATGTTGGCTGAAGACGACAACCAAAATCAGAAGCGGGATAATCGAGGTTTGGATTACTTGTGGCCAGTATTGACTGAAGTAGGCATCGACCTCGTCAACAGCATCTAGAAACACACTGACCTTCTTCCCAGATTGTCCCGTCAAAGACGACTCGACCGGGCTCGTGGCATAGCGATCTAGCAATTGCAGACGCAACGTCTGCTTCGCCTTTTCCGATAAACTCGCTCCGATTCGTCCGGAGACGTATCCAAAAAGTGCTCGTGCCAATAGGGCGACGACGAGCCAAATTAACGCCGGAACGACGGTTTCAAATGATTCATCTTTTAAAAAGATTCGGTCGACGATGTCGACGATTAAATACGCTTGCGCCAAAATCGATAGTCCAATCATGACCGCAGACAATACCAGTCCGATGATGTGACCTCGCTCGGCGAACGCAAGGGCTTGCAGTCGTTTCACTGCATTCATCCTTTCTCTATTCACAATCCGATTGCTTTGTGAGATTCATCACTAATTATACAATATGACACGTCTTGAAGCGAACGCTCCGCTCGTTCCGACATGCAAAAGACGCCCTCTCCTGAGTGGCGTCAATCGAAATCTTGCTCAAAGTATTCAGGATGCCCGATGACAAGGTGGTGGTCATCCATTCTAAGCACCTCTTCTTTACGAAGCTTCGCTAAAATCGTAGAAACCGTCTCTCGGGACGTTCCAGATAGACGAGATAGTTCCATCGCCGTGAACGGACAGCGGACACGTACCCCTTGCTCATCCGGTTCACCTAAATCTTCAATCAAAAAATGGATGGTATTGAGTACACGTTCTTTCGCGCTCGGGGTAATGATTTCTTGGACACGTCGTTCATGTAAATCTAAAATACGATTCATCTGTCCGATGATATAGAGCAGCATATTCGACTGTGTAGATACAAACCGCTCGAACCGTTCGGTCGGGATGTAGATGACGTCAATATCCGTCACCGCTTCGGCCGTATGACGGTAGTCTTCCTCCGTGAACAAACCATTGTACGGAAAGAACTGTTTGGGCTTCACGTAGTCCGCATATTGATGCGTCGCATGCTCGTTCATCCGTTCGAGTCTGATGTATCCACTCATTAAGAAATACACGCGCTCTCGCGGGTCTCCTTCCATGAACAGGAGCTGTCCTTTTCGATATGTTCGGCAATAGACGTACGGGACGAGCTGTTCAAGCGCTCGACTCGAACAGTTCGCAAACAGTGTTAACTGGCGTAAATCATCAATCGTCCACTTATGTCGCATCTGTATCCCCTCATTTTTAGTTAAATCCCCTACCTTAAGTATAAAACGATTCAGAATGATACCGCTTTCAAAATCCGACAGTTTTCTGACATGACAAAAGGGGGTCTCCCCCCTTTTCAGTCCAACATCAGTTCTAATAACGCGTCTTGCAAATCTCGATCGAGTTCTAACGCATGGAGGTCAAACAGCCAGGCCTCGAGACGCGTCTTCGTCGTCGCCATCTGGTACAAACGATCTTTCAAATCGTAGGCGATTTCCGCGCGATCTAAGAATCGATAGAGACGGTCAAGTCGATGGGCGTTCTGTGTTACATCGACGGGGAGCGTCACCGTCTGCTCCTGCTTCAATTCACCAATCGGGATGTGTAACGTCTGCGTCTCAGCGTCATAGTCCCCTTCCCCGACAACGCCTCGAACAAGAACGGTCAATGTCCGATTCGCCGGAACGAGGGTCAGGTCTCCTGACATCTCGATGTGTAGCGTCCGCGCTTCCCAGTCGAGCGTAAACGTCGTTTCAAGTGAGGCACCTGTCTCATAATCCCGGCTTTCCCCGTCATCTTCGTACATCGTGAACGTGTTCGAGGCACCTGGAAAGACGAGTACTTCTAGCTCGCTCGGGTTTCCCGTCTCGTTCGCATGCGGTTGATGCGGCATGAGGGGAACGATGGCACCCGCTTTGGCGAAAACCGGTTGTCCATCGAGTCCACGGAACACACGAATCGATTTGTCGCCTTCGTAACGATGTCCTGTGAAGAAGTCAAACCATTCTCCTTTCGGTAGCCAGACATTCGTTCCGGCGACGTGGAGCTTTCGGTCCATCGGCGTGACGATTGGAGACACAATGAGTTCACTGCCAAAATAAAACTGATTCGGCACTTGATAAGCCGCTTCGTCATCGGGATGCTCGATATACATCGGCAGCACGAGCGGTAACGCATCGGCATGGTTACGATAGTTCATCGTATATAGATAAGGGATGAGTTCGTGACGCAGACGTAAGAATCGCTTCATCGACTGTTCGGCTTCGATCCCGAAACGCCAAGGCTCTTTCCCGTTGAATGTGCTGAACGTTGAGTGGAGGCGCATGATTGGACTGAATACCCCGTATGCGACCCAACGCGCGGCGAGCTCATCGTCTTTTTTCCCACGATGATGGCCTCCGATATCGTGACTCCACCAACCGTAACCGATGTTTGTCGCTGTCGCTGTAAAATAAGGTTGGAAGGCGAGCGAAGCCCACGAGATGATCGTGTCTCCTGAGAATCCGACTGGGTAACGGTGGCTCCCTGGTCCTGCGTAACGAGAGAAAATGAGCGGACGCTTACCGTCACGGGCGATGTCGATGGCATGATAATGATTCAGCATCCATAGCGGATCGAGTCCTTCCATCTTCGAGGTCGACCCTTGTTGCCAATCGATCCACCAAAAATCAACGCCATCCGCCTCGTGTGGATGATGCATCTGCTCAAAGTATGCTTGAATGAATCGTTTGTCTGAAAAATCGAATGGGATTCGGTCCCCCGATTCCGGGTCGACGCCCATGGCCTCGGCCATCGCCGCATATTGGTCTTCAAACGCACGGACCCCGTCCGCCGGATGCAGGTTCAACGTCACCATCATTCCTGCGTCTTTTAACCAGTTAAGGAAACGCTTCGGTTCGGGAAATAAGTTTTTATTCCAAGAGTAGCCCGTCCAACCACTCCCGTACTCTTCGGGGATGTCCGTCACGTGCCAGTCCATATCGATGACACTGACCGAGAACGGGACATCTTCTGACTTGAAACGGCGCATTAACGCCTTATACTCTTTTTCGTCGTATCGCCAGTAGCGGCTCCACCAGTTCCCGAGCGCTTTACGAGGAAGCATCGGCGTCGGACCCGTCAACGTGTAAAAGTCTCGAAGTGCCTGTTTATAGTCATGGCCATATCCGAAGTAGTAAATGTCATGGATCCCTTTTCGTCTCGGCTCGACGAAGCAATCATCCGTCATCAAAAACGAGGATGAATCATCAATGATGGCATACCCTTGTTTGGAGAGGATCCCTTCTTCTAATTCCGTCGCCCCGTCCACATGGTCGAGCGTCCGCGCCGTCCCTTTCAACGTCCGCTCCGGACCGTTGAACATGTAGCGGCTATAATACGTGCTAAAGTTCCCTTTCACGTCCACATAGAGCGTGTTCGGTGCGAACGGACCTTTCGTATAATACAAATGGACATGTTCGGTGATGATTTGGAGCTCTGTCTCATCTTCAATCACTCGGAATTGTGGAACGTCAAATTCCCGATTCCACGCCACTTGGGTGGCACGGTCTTCAAAAATTCCGTCCTCCGCGTATTCCATTCGAATCAACTGACTCGTCAATACGGTGAAGCGATAACAGCTTCCTTGTACGATTGCCCCTTCTCTTGCTTTTGGTCTCATCCACGACTGGTACACATGATTTTCTTCGAATAGGCGCATACATTCGAGCGTTTCCGCTCTCCGTCACTTCCTTCCTGAAATTAGTGCAAACGTTTACACTGAATATGATAGCAATCTCATTTTTGGCATACAACCTTCGTTCCCCTTGAACCGGAGCAGAAAACAAAAAAGTCGCAAACGCTTCACGTCTGCGACACATTCTTATTGTTGGAGCGATGGAGCTAGGCGGACACGTGTGCCCGCTTCTCCGTCAATGGCGGCTAAAGCCTGATCGAGCGACGTGATGATGGCGACACGGTTCGTACCGGATTCGGCAAACTGAAGCGCCGCTCTCACTTTCGGCAACATACTGCCTGGTGCGAACTGTCCTTCAGCGATATACGTCTCCATCTGTTCTTTCGACGTTTCTTGAAGTGCCATCTCGTCCGGCTTCCCAAAATTGACATACACATGTTCGACAGCCGTTAAAATGAGCAACACGTCTGCGTTGACGAGGTCAGCCAGTTTCGCAGCCGCGAAATCTTTATCGATGACCGCTTCGATGCCGACGTATCCGTCCATTGTCTCCATAACCGGAATGCCACCGCCACCGGAAGCGACAACGATGTGCCCCGCTTCAACGAGTGTTCGAATGACGGCGTGTTCGGCGATTTTCATAGGGATTGGACTCGGCACCACACGACGATACCCTCGTCCTGCATCTTCTTTGAAGACGTAACCTGTCGTCCGTTCGAGATGGAGTGCCTCTTCTTCCGTATAAAACGGACCGATCGGCTTGGTCGGATGATGAAACGCACTATCGTTCGAATCGACAATACTTCGTGTCACGAGAGAGGCCACATGCTGTGCAAGACCACGTGCACGAAGCGCTTTGGTCAGTGCATTCTCGAACCAGTATCCAATCATCCCTTGCGTCATCGCACCACAGACATCAAGCGGCATCGCCGGTGTGGCCGAACTGTCTGATGCGGCTTGTTGCAACATCAGGTTTCCCACTTGCGGACCGTTCCCATGCGTGATGATGACCTCGACTCCTTCCGCGATGAGTGCAGCGAGAGATTCCGCCGTCGCCTCAACCGCCTGTATTTGTGCTTCGGCTGTCGCATCTTTCCCTTGTTGAATCGCATTCCCGCCTAAAGCGATGACCACACGTTTATTCTCCATATCCATACCCCCGATCAAATGACTGAGATATTACCCGATAGTATGCGTACGACTGCGAAGATGGCCAGTGCGGTCAACACACCGGCGACCATCCATTCCGTTTTAGTGAGTGACTTGATGCCATTTTCACGTTGCGCCTTCATGTAGAGAAGGGTTCCCGGTGCATATAAAAGTGTAGTGAGAAGTAAATAATCGATTCCAGCGGCGTATATGAGCCATAGTCCATAAACGGAAGCGACCAATCCAATCGCTAAATCGCGTGTTTTTCGTTCACCGGAACTGTATCCGATTCCGTTCTTCGCCACTTTCACTTGATAAAAGGCCGAGAACACGTATGGGATCAAAATCGCACTCGAAGCGAGAGAAAAGGCAAAGTTATATGCGGCATCTGAAATCAAGAATGTGAAGAGGAAGAGCTGAATCAACCCATTTGTTAGCCAAAGGGCATTGACAGGAGCTTGATTTTGATTCTCTTTCGTGAACCATTTCGGGAAGACTCCATCTTTGGCGGCAACGAATGGGATTTCTGCCGCTAACAGCGTCCAACCGAGCCATGCACCAAGGACAGAGATGACGAGTCCCCCGTTGATGAGCATCGCACCCCACGGACCGACCGCTGACTCGAGCAAATATGCCATCGCTGGTTGCGAGGCGTTCGCTACATTTTCGGGAGTCACGAGACCGAGCGACATGATAGAAATGAGCAAATAAATGACGAGCGTACCGAGCAACCCGATCACGGTTGCTTTCCCGACGTCCGAACGTTTCCGAGCACGACCGGATAGCACGACGGCTCCTTCCACACCGATAAAGACCCAAAGCGTCACGAGCATCGTCGAAACGACTTGATCACGCACACTTCCCCACGAGAAACCGCCTTGTCCCCAAAAATCGAAGGTGAAGTTTTCGAGATTAAAGAAGAACAAGGTAATCGTAATGAATGCAAAAATTGGGACGAGCTTGGCAATCGTCGTGACGATGTTGATCATCGACGCCTCATGTACCCCACGTAAGATGAGGGTATGCACGAGCCACAGCATAATTGATGCGCCAATGATCGATGCGATATTCTGTCCCCCTTCAAAAATCGGGAAGAAATAACCGACCGAACTGAATAGCAGTGTGGCATACGCCACATTCCCGAGCCAGGCAGACAACCAATATCCCCAGGCCGAGTTAAATCCGACGAACGACCCAAAGCCTGCCCGTGCATAGCTATATACACCACCATCGAGATCAGGACGGCGCATCGTCAGATTTTGAAAGCTAAGACCGAGCGCAATAATCCCGATCCCTGTAATCACCCACCCGATGAGAATGGCACCCGCATTCGCACCTTGCGCCAAATCGGCAGCCAAGTTAAAGGCGCCACCACCAATCATCGATCCGACGACAAGTGCCGTCAACGCTCCGAGACCTAACCGCTTATCTTGCTTGTCAGGATGTACTCCAGCCGAACCACCTGAGTCATGCTCCAACTTCGTAGACATTCTACTCATCCCTTTCGCTTATTTTGAAGCAGGAGGGGGCATCCCCTCCTCGTCAACGATCAAGCCATTCGCGTGTCTCCGTGAGCGTCGCCGCCATCACCGCCTTGATGGTATGCATCCGGTTTTCCGCCTCATCAAATACGAACGAATGACGACTGCGGAACACTTCATCGGTCACTTCCATTTCCGTCAAACCGTACTGTTCGTGAATCGCTCGACCGACTTCTGTTTCTAAGTCGTGGAAGGCAGGGAGGCAATGTAAGAACATGATGTCTGGATTGCCACTCTTTTGAAGCATGTCCATGTTCACTTGATACGGTCGCAACAGTTCGATTCGTTCTGCGAACGCCGCTTCCTCGCCCATCGATACCCAGACATCCGTGTAGACGACGTCCGCTTGATCCATCGCTTTCTCAATGCTCTCCGTCAAGGTGATCACAGCACCTGTTTCAATGGCGACCGACTTCGCATAGTTCACGATCTCGTCAGATGGCCAGAGCGATTTCGGCGCACAGATTCGCATATCCATCCCAACTTTTGCACCACCGATCAACAACGTGTTTCCCATGTTGTTCCGTCCGTCACCCACGTACACAAATTTAATTCCGGCAAGTTCTCCTTTTTGCTCTTTTACCGTCAAAAAGTCAGCCAAGATTTGAGTCGGGTGATACAAGTCGGTCAAGCCGTTCCATACCGGTACGCCTGCGTCTTTCGCAAGACCTTCGACCGTCTCGTGGGCGAAGCCACGGAACTGAATGCCGTCAAACATGCGTCCAAGGACGATCGCGGTATCGCGCACCGATTCTTTCTTCCCGAACTGGATGTCATTCTTGCCTAAATATTCGGGATGCATCCCTAAATCGATGGCAGCAACGGTGAACGCACAACGCGTCCGCGTCGATGGTTTTTCAAAGAGCAAGGCAATGTTTTTACCTTCACAAATCCGATGTGGGACACCTTGTTTTTTCTGACGTTTGAATGCAGCAGACAAATCGATCAAGTAGTTGATTTCTTCACCAGAAAACTCGTTTAGCGATAAAAAATGACGACCTTTCAAATCAAAATTGAACGTTGTAGACATACTGCTTCCTCCTTATCACATTTAGATGTCTTGGCGGATAATCGGACAGCTCATGCAACGTGGACCCCCACGGCCGCGTGATAGTTCGCTCGACATGATTTCAATCACTTCGACGCCTTCTTTACGAAGTAACTCATTCGAGACATAGTTTCGGTCATACGTGACCACGACACCCGGCGCAATAGCGAGCGTGTTCGATCCATCATTCCATTGTTCGCGGGCTGCCGCAATCGGATCTCCACCGCCACAAGGGATCAACGTCGCCTCTTGTAAGCCGAGGACATCTTTTAACACCTTCAACAAATCCGAGTGCTGGGCAATCTGAAGTTCACCTTCCGCGTTTAGCGTGAGCTCGAAAATGTTCATCTTCCCTTCCGGTCCTTGAATGAACGGATGGATGGTGAATTTATCATGATCGACCATCGTGAAGACGGTATCAAGGTGCATGAAGGCGCGTGATTTTGGAATTTCGATGGCGATGACTTTTTTGAAGCTGTCTCCATGCTTGAGAAGGTTGAGGGCGACACGTTCGATGCCTTGCGCGGTCGTTCGTTCCGAGATGCCGATGGCGACGACTTCTTTCGACAAGACGAGTTCGTCTCCCCCTTCCATCGCAAACCGATAATCTCGGTCCGACCAGATGGGAACATCATGTTTCGCAAAGCGTGGGTGATAGCGCATAATGTATTGCGTGAAGAGTGATTCGCGGCGACGTGCCGGTTCTTTCATGCGGTTGATGGAGAGTCCGTGACCGATTGCAGCGGCCGGGTCTCGTGTAAAGTAGAGGTTTGGCATTGGGTCCAAAAAGAAGGGGTACGTATCTTCAATCATTTCATGCAGATGTCGACGTTTTTCCGGCTTGATCTCCGCTTTCCGGATACCGGCCATCACCGTCTCAATCAACATTTCGTTATCAAAATCGAGTAAATACTCTTTTAATGTTTCGTAAGAACCGTTGATATTTGATTTGGACTCCGATAAGATATCCGCGACAAACTTTTCGCGCACACCAGGGAGTGATAACGTTTCGGCCATTAGTTTTTCGAGGTAAAGGACTTCCACACCACGATTTTGAAGCGCACTCGCAAAATAATCGTGCTCTTTTTGAATGACCGGCAAATGGGGAATATCATCGAACAAGAGGCGCTCTAAATATTCAGGAGTAAGGTTCTCTAACTCCCGGCCCGGTCGCTTCAGTAATACCGTTTTTAATTCTCCAATTTCTGAATACACATGAATCGGATGTTTCAGCGTCGTATCTTGTGAAATCGGTTGATTCGTCATTGAGATCATCTCGCTTCCTCCTTGTGATTCGGGTGTGTGACTACCCTTACCTTATCACTTTACCAAATTTGCGAATGTCTAATCCGACAGTTCATCTGTTGTCGATTCCGCATCGATATGAATAAATGTTCACTCATGTGAATGAACAAACAATGCCCCGGAAGTCAGGACGATGACAAGGGGAAATAAGATGTATGGCTGATGTATAGCATCGCCCTAAAAAAAGCAGAAAACTTTTTTTATTCACCTTAAAATAAATTGAAAACGTGAGAGATCAGGATGTGAGCATATGAAAATTGAAGAAACGGAATACAACGAACATGAAGCAGCACTTCGCACATTGATTCAAAAGGGAGACCCGGTCGATTTTCAAGACCTCTTTCTCTCCCTCCACCCGGGTGAGCAGGCGGATCATTTTATCGAACTAAATCAACATGAGCGGTCGTTCGTGTATCGAACCATCTCCCCCGAGGTATTCACCGATCTATTTGAAAAGCTGACGTTAGAAGAGCAATGTACATTCATCCAAGAAACACCTCAGTCGTATGCCGTCCGAATCTTGAATGAAATGTATTCGGACAACGCGGCCGACTTGATGAGGGAACTACCCGATGCGTTCATGGACACGCTATTTGAGCAGATGGATGATATCGAGGAACAAGAAGTCAAAGACTTGATGCAATATCCGGAGGAAACAGCCGGATCGCTCATGACGACCGAGTTCGTCGTCCTTCAAGCTGATAAGACGGTCGGACTGACCCTTGAAGAATTGCGTGAACTCGGACCAGATGCCGAAACGATTTATTACCTATATGTGGTCGACCAAGCGCACCAACTGGTTGGTGTTGTCTCCTTACGTGATTTAATTGTCGCACCGCTCGAGGCGAAAATTGAAGACATCATGGGGTTCCGCGTCATCTCGGCAAACGTCATGACCGACCAAGAAGACTTGGCTCGGATTGTCCAAAAGTATGATTTATTGGCCCTTCCCGTTATCGATGATCAGCAAAAGCTACTCGGCATCATCACGGTCGATGATGTGTTAGATGTCATCGAGCGCGAAACGACAGAAGACTTTGAAGAACTCTCCGCGACGAAAGGTTCGTCTGATATCAACATGAGTCCGCTTAAAGCAGCGAAAAAACGTGCCCCTTGGATTGTCAGCCTCATGTTTCTCGGCATGATTACAGCTTCGACGATTGGCGGTTTCGAAGACACCCTTGAGACGATTGTGCTACTCGCCGTCTTCATGCCACTTGTCATGGGCTCTGCCGGGAACGCAGCTACACAATCCCTCGTTGTCGCCGTGCGCTCGATTGCACTCGGGACCATCAATCGAAAGAACGTCATGAAGATGATTCGACGTGAACTCGGAACCGGCATCATCTTAGGGATTGCGTGTATGATTGTCATTTTTGGCGTCATCACGCTGCTATACGACAACATGCTAATCGGCTTCATTGTCGGAGTTTCTATCTTCGCCGCACTCAGTGTCGCCACGATGATTGGGACGATTGTCCCGCTTCTCATCAATCGCCTGAAGTTAGACCCCGCTGTTGCCTCTGGACCGTTTATCACGACGCTGATGGACAACCTCGGTCTCATCATCTACTTCACGGTCGCGACGTCTATGCTCCAGTTTTTATGACATTTGAAAAAAATCCGATTATAAAAGCGGTGCTGATGTTGTCAGCGCCGCTTTTACTCGTCATGTTGTTGAGACTCCTCAAACAAATGCACTTCATTTTCATTAAAAGCTCTGATTTCCTCATCCGTCATCACTTCGTTTCTTTCTTCCACATAAGGATTGTCTTTCAATGATGTCTCTAGTTTGCTCAAGTCAGCACTGAGCCCGCTTTCTTGATAAAGGTTAGGTTTTCCTACCGAAGTCAGTGTCCCTGTCCGATTCACTTTGAAATGTCCCAGTTGTAGACCGACAATCCGATATGCATTCTCCATCACGGGTCCTTCATATCTTTGTAAATACAGCAAAACGGTCTCGTCTCGTTTGACGAGCGGGTCTTCTTCCATATCATTTTGTAAAAGGGTGATCGTATCGGCTGACTTCAGTTGACCATTCACGTCTCGATAGACACGCTGCACTTGAATGTGTGATTCAAAGAATGTGACCGATTGATGTGTAAACGGTTTAGGAGCACTTCTCACTTTGCCGACGATGACAATCGGCGAGCTTGTAGCTAAATCGTCTATGTGTCGGAAGCTTTCGGTCACAGCCAAATCACTCGTGTTTTCTTCTTTCATCATTTCGCTAAACATGATATAACCTGCTATCACTACAACAGATAACATTCCAATCATCCACTTCTTCACGAGGTCCCTCCCATCGGTCCATCCATCCTCATCGATTTTCTACTCTCGTACGACAAGTACGCAATCGTCCCCACGTTCATGGTTTCTGTATGATTCGATCAAAACAATAGGACTACCTTCTTATAATTTAGGGTATTTCCTACAAATACATATAAAACATAAGTAAGGAATGAGGGGATTTCATGACATTTCAACAAGTACTCTACATACTCGTGACCGGTGCCCTGTTCATGGCGCTCGTCGCTTACGTCTCGTATCGCATGACGAAAGGAAAAGTCGAAAGCGCCGACGATTACTTCTTGGCCGGTCGCGGTCTAACAGGCGTCTTCATCGCGGGATCGCTCCTGTTGACCAACTTGTCAGCGGAACAATTGATTGGCTTGAATGGCCAATCGTTCGCCGGCAACATGTCGGCCATGGCTTGGGAAGTGACGGCCGGTATCGCCGCCATCATCATGGCGCTCTTTTTGTTGCCACGCTTTCTTGGCATCGGGATTTCGACTATTCCTGAATTTTTAAGTCAACGCTATGACGAGGACGTTCGTCGATTGACCGTCCTGTTATTTCTACTCGGCTATATGTGCGTCACGATTCCATCTATGCTGTACTCAGGTGGATTAGCCGTCCTGCAACTGTTCGATGTGCCGGCCCTTCTCGGCATTAGCTTTGAGCAGTCCCTTTGGCTCGTCGTTTGGTTCATTGGGATTATCGGGGCGATTTATGCCATCTTCGGAGGTCTTCGTGCCGTTGCCGTATCGGACACGTTGAACGGGATCGGACTCATCATTATTGGATTCCTCGTTCCGACACTAGGCTTTCTCGCACTAGGGGACGGGAATTTATTGGACGGGATGAAGACGATCGCGACGACGAATCCCGAAAAGTTGAACGCCATCGGTTCCGCTAACGACTCGGTCCCGTTTCTCTCCATTTTCACCGGAATGATTTTTGCGAACTTGTTCTATTGGGCACTGAATCAATACGTGATTCAACGGGCCCTCGGTGCAAAAAACTTAGCGGAAGGACAAAAAGGCGTTCTCTTTACCGGCTACTTGAAATTACTCGTTCCAATCTTCATGTTGTTACCTGGCGTCATCGCGTTTCACTTGTACGGGTCGAACGTCGAGAAGGCAGACCTCGCTTATCCGAGTTTGATTGCCGAGCTGTTACCGATGTGGCTCATGGGCTTTTTCCTCGCCGTCTTGCTCGGTGCCGTATTCAGCTCGTTCAACTCGCTTTTGAATAGTATCGCGACGCTTTTCGTTCTCGACATTTACAAACCGAAGTTCAAACCGGATGCCTCTGACCAAGACTTGATCCGTGTCAGCAAATGGTTCGGGACGTTCGTCGCACTCGTCTCGTTCTTTGTCGCCCCGAATCTTATGTATGCGCCAGATGGCTTGTGGGACTTGATTCGTCGCTTCACCGGCTTCTTCAACATCCCGATTCTTGTCATCGTCTTAATCGGGATGCTTGTCAAACGTGTGCCGCCAATCGCCGCGAAGACCGTCGTCTTTTTCCACGTCATCGCCTACTATTTCCTCGTGTGGGGGACGAAACAATGGTTCGGCGTCGAAATCGGCATCAACTTTATCCATATTTACGGAATCCTCTTCGTCATCGAGACGGGGATCATGCTCGTATTTGCGCGTGTGCGACCGATGCTTCAAGCAAATCCGATTCAAATCGAACTCGGACGAGTCAAACCGTGGCGGCATGCCCTTTCGACATCGATTTTGCTCGTCGCTTCGATGATTTTCGTTTACCTTGTCTTCTCACCGATCGGACTCGCTTATGCGAACGGCATCGTCTCCAAATGGTTTGTTCCAGTGACAACGGGACTTGTCGTCGTCACGTCCGTGCTCATGTGGGCATCTTATCGCTACGGCATTTCTCGTTATGAACGCTATCTAAACAATTTAGGTGAAGACTCGTCTGACGTAGAAGAAGTAAGCAGCTAAACCAATAGACCTCCTTGAACTTACGCGTCAAGGAGGTCTATTTTTTGTTGTCGCTTTCGTTCATACATGACATCGTCCGCACGTTGCCAAAGCGCCTCAATCGTTTCCGGACAAGATGCCCATGCCAACCCGATGGCAACGGAAATCCCTTCTTGTAGACAAGCCGCTTCAATTTGACGAACCATTCGTTCACATGCGTCTTTAGGCATCATTTCTAGAAACAAGACGAACTCATCTCCTCCTAAACGATAGACGGATGATTCGATGTCTTGAAGGATTGTACCGACTCGTTTCAATAAACAGTCACCAGCTGAATGCCCTTCTTCGTCATTCACGACTTTCAAATCGTTCACATCCAGCACGATGATTCCGACGTCACACGCATTTCTTGCTTGAGCAATCGTGTCTTCAAACGCCCGACGATTGAAGACACCGGTCAAGCTATCGTGGCGACTTTCATACATGAGACGTTCACGCTCGGTCATGGCTGCTTCGATGTTCCGAATCACACCTTGAACCGCTACGATTTCATCATTCTGATAGATCGGCGTGGTGTATTCCTCGAACCATACATAAGTGCCGTCATTCGTGCGCCATCGCTGAAGAATCGCTTCTTCATAGTTGACGCGTCCCGCCACTTTATCGAGCAGGAGACGTCGATCATCCGGATGGATTCTCCGAAAACAATCTTGTGCATCTGAATAACTTCGCATCACCGTTCCTTCTCCGAGATATAAGTCTAAAGAAGGACTGATGTATCGGAAACGCCAAGTCGGTTTCGTTTCAAAAATATAAATGACATCTTTCGTTTGATTCCCGAAATGCATAAACGAAAGAGACTGTGCATGTGGCTGTGGACGTTTGGATAACCACAAGGCAATCAAAAATCCAACGAGTACCCCCCAGAAGAATAACGTCATTGAATCCACTTCCTCTCTGTTCGCCCATATCGTACCACGTTCGAGGTCAGACACCTGTCTCAATTCCTGTTATTTGGTAAATGTTTTTTTGAAAATTGAGTAAATTTTAGAGAGATTGTGATGGACATGATATAGTCGACTTATTGAATCACTCAATACATGGAGGTTTCTCATGCCACATTTCACACATCCATCGATTGACGAGACATTTTCGGGTGTCTATTTGCTCACCAATCGAAACGGATCAATCCACCAGTCTTACGGCTATGCGAATCGCTCAGAACAGATTCAACATGACGTGACGACACGGTTCGGGATCGCGTCCGGTTGCAAACTGTTTACAGCAATCGCGATTTGCCAGTTAGTCGAGCAAGGGAAACTATCCTTCTCCACCTCGCTTGACTCGTTTCAAACATTCGACTTACCTCATCTGTCACCAAACGTCACCGTGCATCAACTGTTGACGCACACGTCGGGAATCCCTGACTATTTTAATGAGTCCGTCTCTGATGACTTTGAAGCGCTATGGCATGATATTCTGATGTATCGACTTCAACAGTTACGTGATTTTTTACCGCTGTTTCAACAAAAATCCATGAAAGACGAGCCGGGGTCTCGATTCTCCTACAACAATGCGGGGTATATTCTGTTAGGGTTGATTGTGGAAGAAGTGACCGGTCAATCGTTCACCGATTACGTCGAACAATCGATTTTTCAGCCTGCCGGTATGACCGATTCCGGATACTTTTCACTCGATGCCTTGCCTTCTAAAACAGCACTCGGTTATATCGACCACCCGGACGGCACATGGCGTACAAACCAATATGCGATTCCAATCAAGGGAGGAGCAGATGGCGGAGCTTATGTGACCGTTCAAGATATGACCCGTTTTTGGAAAGCATTGTTTTCACATCAGCTACTGGACGCCGCATCCACCTCCCTCCTTCTCACACCACATGTGACGATCAATGACCGCGGCGGGAGTTATGGATACGGACTTTGGATTCAACATCACGCGTCGGGAGACGTCTATAAATATCATGTGATGGGATATGACCCCGGTGTCAGTTTCCATTCGGGTTACTATCCAGAAATCGATACCATCTCGGTTATTTGTTCAAATCAATCAGATGGGGCGTTCGACATGATGAAACAGATTGAAATACAGATTGGAGAGCGGCTCGAATGAACATTCGGAATTATATGGAATCAGACTTTGACTCGATTCAACAACTCAATCACGACGAAGGTTGGAACCAATTGGTAGAACGTGACGCATTGACCCGTGAGGCATGGCGTCAATCCAACGTCGCCTATGTAATGGAATCTGAAGAGGGGACGATAATCGCTTATTTGCGCGGATTGACTGATACGACAGTCAGTTTGTATGTCTGTGAACTGTTGGTTGCATCCGCATATCGGAAACGCGGCCTCGGTGAACAGCTACTCCGACACGTCCATACACTTTATCCAGACACACGGCTTGAGATGCTCGCAAGTCAAAACTCGTACACATATTATGAAAAATTACGGTTCCGTCCGTTTTATGGGTTTCGAAAAACGATTCACGAATAGGAGGAATGGATATGAAACTTGCTCTCATTACCGGCGCATCACGTGGTCTCGGTCGCGCAATCGCTCAGGAACTACAAGCTAGAGATTACGAGGTAGTCGGTCTCTCTCGCTCACAGGCAGAAGACGTTACGTATCAACAACTACCTGTCGACCTCTCAAACATCTCAGGAATTGAAACAACCATCAAAGACATCACTCCACTTCTAGAGAATGCCGATTCGATTCTTCTTGTTCAAAATGCAGCATGGATTGAACCGATTCATCGTGTCGGACAATTAGATGGCGAGAAAGTGACCGCTCATGTCCACGCTAACTTGCTTGCGCCGATGCTACTGGCGAATGCGGTCCTTGCTTTCGATAAGCCGACTGAGTTGATTCATGTGACTTCTGGCGCTGCTAAGCGTCCGATCTCAGGTTGGAGCGCATATTGTGGCACGAAAGCAGGACTCGATCATTTCACAGAGACGCTTGCACTAGAGCTAGAAGGAACCTCACATCGTGCAGCTCTATTCAATCCAGGTGTGATGGATACGTCGATGCAGGCGGAGATTCGTTCTTCTTCAAAAGAGGCGTTCGCTGACCTTGAACAATTCCGTTCATACGAAACAGAAGGACGACTCCGCTCTCCTGAGACGGTTGCTCGTGTATTTGCTGAACAGTTGATTGACCGCCCTCTAGAAAATGGCAAGACGTATTCGATTTACGACTTGATTAAATAATTTACCAGGTCAAAAAAAGAAACACCCTTCTCTCATCAAACCGTCTACACTACATGCATAGATACGTGAAAGGGTGAATTCTATGAAAACAATCGCTGGAGGATTACTGCTATTTGGACTGTTCAGCCTCACCATGTCATTCACAATGATTGGAGATACCGCCGTCGTCGGGGCGATGGTGAGTGGCGTTTCAATTTTATGTAGTGTCGGCTTATTATTTGGAGCGACTGAACTCAGTCGGATCCGTCACGACCTGCTCCACGACAAAAAAACGTCTTTCCCATCTGAATGAGGGAAAGACGTTTTCGATTCAATCTTCTTCGTATTCCTCTAATAGATCATCAACATCGTATTCTTCGAAGTCATCTTCATCGATAAAGATATCGCGATCGTTCACGACATGAATCGGACCATTGGCCACATCGATTCGAATCGTCCACGCCCAAGGAATGCGTAATCGGTTATAAACACCTGTCCAGAACTCCATTGACTCTTGCTCATACTGTTCAAATTCTGTCAGAAGTTCTTTAAATGACACGCCTGTTAACTGGAAGTTTGAATCTTGGAGCCGTTGAAGCGCATGATGCTTCGCTTCTAATTCGGCCGCTCGAACCATTTCCTCAGCTGTCGCCATCTCCAGGATCGTCCCGTCTGGTGGGAGAATATCGTATACGTTGAACAATTCGCCTTCTTCTACTTCTACATCGTCAAACTCATAGTCATCGTGCCGCATACTACATTCCTCCTTACGCAATTTGAATCCCCTCTATTGTACCACTCTCTACCCGTTTCCCCCTAAAGATTCGTGCATATATTTCATTTTGCGAGGGAAAGAGTGTTAGAGTGAGGACATCCACAGGAAAAGAGGTTAAGCAGATGAATGAATCATTCCAAGCACTCGTGCTCGACCAGCACGAGGAACGCCTTCATGCCGAAGTAAAAGAAGTCAAAGCCGACGTCCTTCCGAAAGAAGAAGATGGGAACGTCTTAGTCGAGGTCCACTATTCCGCATTGAATTATAAAGACGCGCTCGGATTAACGACTTCTGGTAAAATCGTCAATCGCTATCCGTTCATTCCGGGATGCGAATTCGTTGGAACTGTCGTCGAATCAGACCACCTCGACATCAAAGTTGGCGACGAGGTGATCGCCACTGGTTTCGGGATTGGGGAACGGCACTTCGGTGGATTTAGCCAGTATGCGCAAGTGCCGGGGAAATGGCTCGTGAAATTACCGAAAGGAATGAGCATGCGAGATGCGATCGCCATCGGAACACCAGGACTTACCGCCATGCTTTCCATTGATGCACTCGAACACGCAGGTGTGCGTCCGGGTGAAGAAGTACTCGTCACAGGCGCGACAGGTGGTGTCGGAAGCTCCGCGATTACGTTACTTCGTCGTCTCGGCTACCATGTCGTCGCTTCCACTGGTAAAACAGATTCACCATACTTACGCTCACTCGGTGTCGAGACGATCATCGATCGAAGCGAATTAGAAGGACCTGCCCGTCCCCTCGCCAAGCAACGTTTCGATGCCGCTATTGATTCGGTCGGTGGAAATACACTCGCCAACATCTTGAGTCAGATACGATATGAAGGTGCTGTCGCCGCATGCGGTCTCGTCGGAGGCGCCGAGTTGCCAACGAGCGTCTATCCGTTTATCTTACGCGGCGTGAAGCTCATCGGAATCGATTCGGTCATGCAACCCATGGTTCGTCGTACGAACGCATGGGAACGTCTCGAAGAACTCATCGATCCGAAAGTTCTCAATGAGATGATCCATGAGATTCCGTTACACGACGTCCCTCGCCACGCCGAAGCGATGATGCGTGGTGAATTGAGTGGTCGCACCGTCGTCCGTCTTCGCTAATCCCATCAAAAGAGACTGAACCATTCACGATTCAGTCTCTTTCCTCTCTATTCTCCATGGTGTGGAATCAGATAGTGAATCCGGCAGGTGCGTCTTTTACGACGACGAGTACTTTGCCTTGATCTAACTTTTCTTCGAGACGCTCTGATTCTTCTTTTGTGAAGCCGAGCTCTTGAAAATCGGCTCGCAGTTCGTCTCCTTTTTTACGGAACACGTTTTTGACGGCTGTCCCCAAACCGACGTCACTTGCCGAGACGGTGTTCGCATCGGCATTATCCGCGACACGTTTGCTCCGGTCATCGTCATGTGTGATGACGTAGATGTTGGATTCATCAATCCCATTTGTTTTCATCGATTGAACGGCGGTAACGACTTCTTCATCATTTGTAAATTCCTTGTACAAAACTGACATGTCTATTCTCCTCCTTCAATTCTACTACATTACTAGGTATTACCTTCCTTCACGTTCTTCACACATTAAAAAACGATGACAAACGTCATCGTTTTGTTAAACGGCGGGCTCTTGGCCTTTTCGTTTTTTCAATTCTTCCAATAAAATGTTCGATTCATTGAATGGAATCGACTGTCGACCGATTCGTTCAATGTGGTCATGTCCTTTTCCGACGACCACGACACGCTTTCCTTCTAACGCTTGCGTGGCCGCATGTCGAAGGGCCTCTTCCCTTGCTTCAAACGTCACATACTTCACATCCGGTTGGATACCTTTTACTAAATCACGAATGATTTGTTTCGGGTCTTCCATGCGGACATCATGTACGGTGACAATCACCTCGTTCGAATAGCGACTTGCGATACGTCCCATATCTTGACGTTTCGTAGGATCACGGTCTCCTGCCGCACTTAACACGACGACAAGTGCACGGTCGTCTTGTTGCAATGTGGATAGACATTTCTCTAGCCCGTCTGGTGTGTGGGCATAGTCAATATAAATCTCAGCATCCTCTGTAGCCAAACGTTCCAACCGCCCTTTTGGCAAAGTGAGTCCTGGAACATTTGAAACGATGGTTCGTAGCGCCATATCCGAAGTCGACACGAGCCCGATTGCCGCTGCTAAGTTCGCCGCATTGAACGCCCCCATGAATCGAACGGGCACTTCGAGTTTGAACTCATTCATCCTGACGAGTACCGTCTCGTCACGCCAGATGACTTGTACATCAGCCTCTACATCTACTGTCGTGCTATACATAATCGCTCGACGTGTCGGCGCAAACTCAGCCATGACATGACTAGCCGGATCTTCCGCATTTAACACGATCGCCTCACCGTTCGTCACTTCCACCTGTTCAAACAATCGCGCTTTGGCTCGGGCATACTCATCCATCGAACGATGGTAGTCCAAATGGTCATGCGTCAAATTCGTAAACGCGGCCGCATGAAAGTGGATTCCCGCTACGCGACCTTCCATCAAGGCATGCGATGATACTTCAAGTACGCAATCCGTGACGCCTGCATCGACCATCTCTGCTAAGATGCGATGTAAGACGACGGCTTCTGGTGTCGTATTGGCTGTCTCAATCGTTTGATTATGAAAACGCGCGCCAATCGTACTCACGATTCCGGCACGACGTCCTGAAAGACGCAACAAGTCATAAGTCAATGTCGCTGTAGTAGTTTTTCCATTCGTTCCTGTCACACCGTATATACGCATCCGATGAGAGGGGTGATCATAAAATACACTCGCAACCGCTCCTGCCGTTTGTTTCGTATCGGCAACAACCACATTTGGTACATCGAGATCGAGTGGATATTCTGAGATGACCGCACTCGCACCGTTGGCGACGGCGTCTTCTGCGAACTTATGACCGTCAACCGTATAGCCGCGAATGCAAATAAAGACATTCCCTGAACTGACCTTCCTAGAGTCCGTTTCGACTCCGGTCACCCATGGATCAAAGATGTCATCCATCTCATTTTTTAAAATGGCGGATAAACGTTTCGTTCTCATGCTGTGTACGTCCTTTCTCATGGGTGTCGCTAGGTTCATAAAACCTTATCGTCATGTTACTAGATTTTAACGGCAATTGAGATGACAAATATATTACTTCCCGTTTTCAAAGGAAAGCAATCACTTCACAAAAAAAACCTAGACGTTTCATTCACGTACTAGGTTCCTCCATTTTGAATGCTAAATTGTGTTTTAGTAGCTCCGCCTCAAGGACAAAAAGGGCATTCGGTCCGATTCCATGCCAACTCGCAACCTCACGGCGTGTATAGGGACACAATTCATGCAGAGACTCGATTCCTTTAGCGACTAGTGCCCTTTTAGCTGGCGCTGCTAACGTTTGGTAAGGCAATCATCCAATCTCCGCCTTTTGCTTTCTAAATCGTCCGTTGATGGGAAGACAGGCAAGAACTTGCTCGATTCGAAACGTTCGTCTCGCTTGTTTATTCAAATCCCATGCCACCACGTACTCCCCTTGCACTTTAATCAGTTTGACCCGCCGCTCTGAAAATGTCCCATGTCGATCGACATACACCATTTCTGTGACTTGTCCCGAACGCATCCATCGTAACAATTCTTCTCTCATCCTGTTTTCCCTCCTTTGTCTTCATTATACAGAACATTTGTTCTCGTTTCTATTGATAAGCTGTTCGCTGATTCAAATTTCGATTATGATAAAGGAAATCAAATGAGAGAGGAAAAAACCGATGACTTATGTATTGTTACTGATCTTGGCTGCCTTTTTATTTGGGGCCATGATTTTCGCTGCACTGGCGTTACCAAACCTTCGCAACATTTTATTTAATCGTGGCAGTTTGTTCAATCAACAGAGTGAGACCGTCACTTGTCCGAAGTGCAAAACATCATTCAAACGCGCGCCGGGAGATGCACAGACTTGCCCGAATTGTTATCACACGTTTTGAATCGTTGTGGGGTATGCATATTCGACCGCTATTCTTCATATTCCTTGGTTTGAACGGGAGCAAATGAGTGAAAGAACAGAGAGGATGCTTTATCTGAGTAAAGTTCCTGATTCTTTTATCGTTGAAACCTTCATTCCATACGAAAGGAGTTGCATATGCTTCCTACACTCGATGAACGCCTGGTCGATCAAATCCGTCTTAAAAATCGCCAAGCCTTAGAACATTTATACTCACGCTATGAAAAACTACTTTATCGATATGCGCTTCATCTGAATGACCATCCTGCAACTGCAGAGGCGGCCTTGACCGATTTATTTTGTCGGATTTGGCAACAACGTCTTCACTTCAATCCACATTCCGAAACGATTCGTGCGACCCTCATCCGTTCATTAGAGGAAATCATGCACTATATGAAAGAGGACAAATCAGATTCCAATACTTCTAAAATCCCTTCTGCATAAGATTTTGTTGTCATCTCCGGATACATCTGTTTTGCCTGTTCGGTCGCATTACCCACTAAATAGCCTTTCCCTACATGCGCTAACATCCCAAGGTCATTCCCACTGTCGCCGAACGCATATGTTTCTTTGCGTAAGAAGGAAGCAGTGGTGCATACATATCGAACACTCGATTCTTTCCCGGCATGCATTGGATAAAAATCAATATCCCATGCATCCATCGGATCACCTGCCTTCGGATTGCATCGGCTGATATTGACGGCAATCCCTTCTTGATCAGCTAGCATGCGAAATATTTCACTCCAAGACCCGATTTGGTCACGGAGGTAATAACTCCGGATCCAGGGACTCGTCCCAAAACCCGGTTGCGCTTCTAGTTCAACCTGCATCTGTCCAATCTGTGACGCAACACGTTCCACACGAGATATAAAATCACTTGGGAATGACGCTTGATACGGTTTTTCTAAAGAAAACGTTCCGTCTAGGTCAATATGATACAATTCCGTACCTAAACTTGAAGCGATACGGTGAGGCCAAAAGCGAAGGTTTGCCTGCTCAACTTTTGCCTGTAGCGATTCGAGTGAACTACCCGTCACCCACATCGTCGACAATTGATGGGAGTAGCGTTCCAATAAGTCTTCGAGCCGTCGAACGGATGCCAATTGATCTGGTGTACATGCATGAGGAAAGTAGGTTTCATCAAAGTCAAAGCATACGAGGGTGTGTCCTTCATTCGTAAATCGTTTCATGATCTCGTCTCCTTATCGTTTTCTCCTTCTCCTATAGTACAATGAAACAAAGGAGGCATCTTATGATTTCACGACTCGCTCAGACCTATTGCCAATTGAGTAGCTTGTTTACCGGATTCCTTATTGTCTTTTCTTTTCTTTTTGGCATTCGCACATACTTCTTTTGGGCGACGGTGAGCGCTCCCTTAACCGCAATCGGATTGATGCTGATGACGGCGATTGGGCTAAGTGTCATCACCTACCTTCTTTCAGAGAAATTAAGATTATTCATTTATTCGAAGCTTCCGTCTCAAACCGGAACATGTTCAATAAATCGTCATACAAAATAGTCATCCATTTTTCGATTTTATACGTTAGATCAATACAAGGGACATCCCTTCTGCGCAAAGGAGTATGTTATGACTGACTTAGAGTTATATGAGCGTGTCAGGCAAAAGGACAAAGAAGCGCTCGAAATATTGTATGATCGATACGAACGCATTTTATACGCATTTGTCCTACAACTGACAAAAGATCGTGATTTGGCGGAAGAAGCCATGCAAGAAGTATTCATCAAACTTTGGCGTGGCGGTGGAATCTATGATGAGTCAAAAGGAAAGTTTCGTTCTTGGCTCTTCACGATGAGCCGTCATGTGACCATCGACTTAATTCGGAAGCGTAAACCGGATCTACAACTAGACGAATCTTACGCTGAGGCCATTCCTTCCGAGTCACCGTCCGTTGAGAAAGAAGTCGAGTGGCAAGAAGAACGTGCTCAAATCGAGACAGCCATGGCCACATTACCTGCCGAACAGCAGCAGGTCGTCCGACTCATGTATTTCCAAGGACTGAGCCAGCAAAAAATTGCTGATGCATGTGGCATCCCGCTCGGAACGGTAAAAGGAAGGATTCGACTGGCGCTAAGGCAACTGAAGAAACAGTTATCCCATGAATTCATCGGAAAAGAGGTAGAACAATGAACGCATGCGACCAATTGATTGACTACTTCAACCAACATTTAACGGAAGAAGAGCGAATGAAATTTGAACAACATCTGGCAACGTGTAAGGACTGTCAAGAAGAGCTCGAACAACTTGAAGCTCTTGTCGGTGGCGTCGCGTTCTTGTCTACTCCGACTGAGCCACCCCGAGGCATGAAAGCGCGTGTCCTCGATCGTGTATTCGAAGAAGAAGACAATGAACCCGTCACCACAACCGACACTTCTACATCAGTTCCACCGGCGACACCGTTTAAACAGAAGAAGAAACGGAACGTACCGGTCTGGGGAATGGTCGCTTTAGCAGCGGCGCTCCTACTCTCTTTGATTGGAAACGGGTATCTGCTCACCAATCAACCCGATTCACCTGGCATCACACTGACCGAATCAATCCCACTTGAAGGTGAGTCTGAAGGAACCGCTTATCTTGCAGAGCAGGACGGAACGACACAACTGATCGTCCAAACGAACGGCCTAGCCTCACTCGATGCCAATGAGGTGTATCAAGTATGGCTCTTAAAAGATGGTGCCCCGATTCCGACCGGCGCTTTCGTCACCGATGATAAAGGGAACGGGACGGTCATCTACACACTCGACTCGGATGAAGTCGACGTCGACTGGGATACCGTCGCCGTCACAAAAGAACCGAATCGCGGAAATGAGACGCCACAAGGTGAAATCGTCTTAAGTGCTAGTCTTTAATTCTTGAACCGGACACATTCGTTGTCCGGTTTTTTGTTATGATGAACTAAAGGAGTGAATGGGATGCAAAAACCAAAAATCGGTATTGTCGGACTTGGAAATATCGCTCAAAAAGCGTATTTACCCATCCTTTCGATTCATCCTCGAATCGAGGTGGTCGGCGCCTTTTCCCCGAACACATCTAAGCGAGACACGATTTGTCAAACATACCGAATGACCTCATTCGACACATTGAATGATCTCGCCTCATCCATCGATGCAGCGTTCGTACATAGTTCAACGGAAACCCATTATGACATCGTATCGTATTTATTAGAGCACGGCGTCGATGTTTATGTAGATAAGCCTCTCGCCGAAACAATCGAGGAAGCGGAGCAACTCGTCATTCAAGCTGAACGTCTTGGGCGTAAATTGATGGTCGGGTTCAATCGACGTTTCGCTCCGCTGTATATGCGTCTTCAAAGCGAGTCCTCTGTCCACATGATTGACGTGGTAAAACATCGAGAGAACGATGTCGGTCCTAAGGATGCGACCTTCACCTTACTCGATGATTACTTGCATGTCATTGATACGTTACGTTTCCTCGCTGGTAATGAGCTCACACTCGTCTCGGGTCACGTCGACGTCAATGACAAGCATGAGCTTCGATTCGCCCGCCACGTATGGCAAGATGAGCACGGAATGCACACGACATCGATGCATCGCACGTCCGGAGCGAACCATGAGCACGTCTCGATTGTACGGGATGGGGAACGATTGTCCGTCGAAGAGATGGTCACGCTACATCGTTTCAAGCACGGTCGACATGAAGTCGAAACGTTCGGTTCATGGGACACGACACTCGTGCAACGAGGATTCCAAGGCGCGATTGACCACTTCATTTCCGCACTCATCGAGGATACAGCGATTTCAACAGACGGTCGTGTTGCCCTTGAGACACAGCGGCTTGTCACGAACTTAATCAACTAAAGGAGGGATACACATGGATTTCTTTTTCTACATCATGGTTATGGTGATTGTGGTCTCGTCAGTCGGTGCCAATACGATTATCAAAACGAGAGAAGCACGTGTCGAAGAAAGACGATTGAAGATCGAAGAAGAGAAGCTCGCCATCCAACGGCTTGAACTCGAAATGAAACGCGAACAAGACAAACTTGATCATCATGGATTTTAATCAAAAGCGGTCACCCTCCAAAATGAGGGCAACCGCTTTGTCGTTACAGATGACGGTTTGAAATCGGCAGTTGTTGTCGCCGTTCCGCGAGCGTCGACCACGTCACGGCCGTCATGATACAACCGGCACCGATAAAGAAATTCAGATGGAGCGTTTCATTCAAGACGAGCCATCCGAGCGTCCCTCCGACCAAAGGCTGGAAGAAGAAAAAGAGTGACCCGACACTCGCATCCATCAACTCAAGCCCTTTGTTCCAAAAGAAGAACGCCCCTGCCGTCGACACGACACCGATATATAGGACACTGAGCCAAAGGACACCATTCAATTCTGGAAAGCCGTTTTGAATGACCTCTATACTCATCAAAGGGGTCATCAATAACCAGGCAACTCCAATCGCAAACGTCGTCAGTGTCAACGTCGATAAGGTCTGTGTTCCGATTTTGACGTAAATGGACATGAGCGCCCACGTCACGGCGGCTAATACGAGTATAAAACTGCCTAAGCGATACGTCCCTTCCCCTTCCCAACCGACGACGATGAGAACACCGACCGTTGCCAACCCAAGCGTTCCAATCTTGACAGGAGTCAGTCGTTCTTTCAATAAGATTCGGGCAAATAAGACCATGAAAGCTGGTGTCGCTGCGGTCACAAGGGAGCCGGTATGTGCATCCGATAGCTTCGTTCCGATAAATTGAAACGAAATCGAAGCGACGTATCCAATGACGCCGACGAGTCCGATCCACTTCCAATCCGCCCGTCGAATCGATTCCCGTCCAAACCGAAACCAAACGACGAAAAGGACCATAAATGCAACAGCGTATCGTAACCAGACGAACGTGAACGGTTCAATATATGCGAGCGCATATTTACTGACCACATACATCCCGCCCCATATACTCGCCGCAAGGGTCAAACTGAGTGCTCCTAGCCATTCTTTCCTCATTTCTTCGCCTCCTCGATGGCGACTATATACGACATCCTTGCTTCCATTTCCTTTATTTTCATTGTCAGTCGTAAGAAAAACGCTTACAATCAAGACATAGATGAATGAAAGGAGGGAGAAAGGTGAAATTTGTCGGACGTACGCATTGGACAACTGAACATTTGTACATTTTGCGTGCGATTTTTCACGATGTCGCTTAATCAAGGGACCCGTCTGTCCTTTTTTAGACATTGCTGAATACACGACAAAGCGCCTCTCTCTTTCTAAACCGAGCGCTTCTTTGTGCTCGGTTTTTTTGATAGGCCCTAACTTTAGGAGGAACCTATTATGTTGATCGATCTTCAACACATTCAAAAACAATACGGTGGGCACACCGTTCTCACAGATGCGAATTTATTCATGAACGAAAACGAACGAGTCGGTCTTGTCGGCCGAAACGGCAGTGGCAAAACGACGCTTTTACGAATCCTTGTCGGCTCTGAAGAGCATGACGCCGGTACGATTTACCGCCGACAACGACTCTCTATCGGCTATTTGGTGCAGCTTCCTGACTACCCTGGACGCAGTGGTCGTGACGTCCTCTATACTGCTTTTGAGGAAGTGACTCGCCTGAGTGAAAAAATGTCTTCCCTCGAGCAAGAGATGGCGACGTCCGAACAGCTCGAACGCCTTCTCGAATCATACGGTGCCATTCAAGAACAATTCGAACATGCGGGTGGATATGTCTACGAGTCAAAAATCAGCGCAATGATTGATGGACTCAAATTGACCTCATTCGTGGACCAACCGTTCGATACGCTAAGCGGGGGCGAGCGTACAAAAATCGGTCTCGCCCTGGCGCTCCTTCAAGAACCAGAACTACTCATTTTGGACGAACCGACGAACCATCTAGATTTAGAAGCGATGACTTGGCTCGAATCCTATTTACAGGATTACGATTCAGCGCTCCTCATCGTCTCCCATGACCGGGTCTTCTTAGATGCGGTCGCCACACGAATCGTCGAGTGCGAGGATGGAGAATTGACGAGTTATCCTGGGAATTATACGGACTTCGTTGCCCAAAAAGAAAAACAGTTGCTTGACCAGTTTCACGCTTACACGGAGCAACAGAAGAAAATCAAAAAAATGAAGGAAACGATCCGGCAGTTGCGGCAATGGGCCAACGAGGGCAATCCGCCGAATGAAAAGTTCTATCGTCGCGCCAAATCGATGGAAAAGGCTCTCGAACGAATTGAACGAATCAAGCGACCACAACTCGAAGCCGAGCAACCGAATATCCAGTTCACGACGAACGGGCGTACCGGGCGTGACGTCTTCGAAGTGAGTGACGTGACACTCACGTATGATCGTCCTCTATTTGAAAACGTGCACTTCTATACAGGTCACGGAGAACGCGTCGCCATCGTCGGACCGAACGGGAGTGGAAAATCTTCGCTTTTGAAAATGTTACTCGGTGAAGTTATCCCTCAAGCTGGGACCGTCCGACGAGCCGATCAAGCCAAAATTGGATATCTGTCGCAACACATCACGTTCGATGAGTCACATCGCTTAATCGAGGCGTTTCGGGACCGGATCGCAGTCGATGAAGGCAAAGCGAGGCACCTTCTCGCTCAGTTTCTATTTTACGGCGCGAGTGTGTTTAAGCCTGTCTCAAATTTGAGCGGCGGGGAGAAGATGCGACTCATGCTTGCCATCCTCGTCCATGAAGAAATCAATGTCCTCGTCCTAGACGAGCCGACGAACCATTTGGATATCGAATCGAGAGAGGCACTTGAAGATGCGCTCGAACGTTTCCCTGGAACGGTCGTTACGGTTTCCCATGACCGCTACTTCTTAAATAAGCTGTTCCCCATCACGTATTGGCTCGACGGGACGATGACGCGTTTCGAAGGTAACGTCGCCTATGCTCTCGACAAGCGTGGACAGGCATCGAAAGATGAACCTGTAACGGAGCGCGTCAAACCATCAAAATCGCTGAAGCAGACGAAAGTCGCTCCATCTACGGTTGATGAGGAAGCTCACCTAACCCAATTAGAGACAGAACATCAGGCGCTACTCCAACGGATGAATGAATTGGATGACCTTGATGAATTGATGGTGCTACAACGACAAGTTGATGCGTTGCAGGAAGAAATCGATGATGTGATGACACGTTTGCTCGAAACTTTGTAATCTATAAAGAGAAGCGGCACCCGATCAAGGGCGCCGCTTCTTTTGCTCAAATCGAATCTGTATGAGATAGCCGATGACCGCGATAGCCATCAACCCAATTGGGAGTATGCGGTAAAGACCTTCCATCGTTCCCGTTGTCAAAAGAATCACTCCACTAAGAAACGTTCCGAACCAATATAGCTTTGGCATATGATCCCTCCATCGGTTGCATTCACTCAATAGGATACCACAAGAAAAGCGCCCTCACTCGGCGCTTTTCTTGATTCTCTAGTCCCCGGACTTTCATCCAACCAAGCCCTTGCTCGATTGACCGTCCCATCCATGATTTGGTTCGACTAGAGATGTCCAAGCCAACGTGACGCATCATTCCAATCCGTTCATCGTCCATTGTTTCACCAATTGTTTTTCATTCGAAAACATGAAATTGAATAGGTGACTCATAGACATTTTGATCGAATGGGCACGAGAGGACTTGGCACCTATGATGTCCACTTCTGACGCGGATCATGTGGAATTCCGTATACAAACAGTCTGTCTGGTATGCTTGCTCGTATGGCAAGCAGAGGCCGACGCATCATCGTTTGGAATACACGATTCACGTTCATGTGGGCTTTGCCCATCCCTTTCATCCATAAGCGACAGGTGACGAAAGTGCCTCCCCGTTCCCCGACTCATTTCAGAAAGTGAATGGTTACATGTATACAATATCCGTTTTAAGTGAGATTCAATCCTCGTTCACGATTTCTCCATAATCCAATTCATACATAATGCGTCAGCGCGTAAGCGACCCCGTCCTCTTCTACATCCTTTGTAATATGCGTGCTCAAATCTTTTAACGGATCCACAGCATTCCCCATCGCAATCCTTGTTTCTGCCACTTCGAACATCGACACATCATTCAGATTGTCTCCGATGGCGACGACATCACGCATCGGAATCTGATAATGCTCAGCTAGCTGTTTCAAGGCTGCGCCTTTACTCGCATGAGGATGTCCGATTTCAATTTTCGTCCACCCCGCAGTCGTAATCAAAATATCGTTCCGTGGTTCATAGATTTTACGCAACCGGTGTAGCTTTCGGCGATCGAACGAATAGACAAACACCTTGTACACTTCATCTCGTTCAAAGTCGATGTCTGCCATCGAATCCATATATGTCAGACCGAACTGCTCATTTTAGATTTCAATCTCACGTTCCGCCCACTCACGGGTGAACGATTGATCATGTGGCAACACCTCATTGAGTTCCCGTTTTAATAAATCACTCCCTGAACGGAGTACTTTCACTCCCGCATTCGTATAAAATTCGACGTACGCATCATCTGCGTTCGCGATTTCCCATAGCTCGTCTACAACCGTTTGATCCATCGCATGATAGTAAATTCGCTCGTTCTCATAAAACCCGATTGCTCCGTTACCTGACAAAATCGGACAGACGAGGTCACTTCGCTTCAACAGCTCCTCGATATCATGAATCGAACGTCCTGAACAAATCGTGACGATATCACCCTGTTCTTGCCGACGACGAATCGCCTCCTGGTTTGCCTTTGTTATCACGCCCGTGCGCGATAACAGCGTCCCGTCTAAATCAATCGCAATCAATTTCATATCGTTCCCTCCTCCTTAGTTCTTTTCCCGATTCAACTGCGTAAAACACGATGAAGGGAATACCAATGTGTATGATGTCTACCTGCCCTCGTTGTTTGTTGACTTCCTTATGTCCGATTGCTCCGATTTTGACAACGTACAAGCTTTAAAGGGGGAATATGGGGAGATGAACGATTTCACACGTGCTTACGCACAACAACTAGACAAACAAGACCCGCTCGCATCGTATCGGGAAGAATTTTATTTACCGGAACACGGGATTTATATGGATGGGAATTCACTCGGTCTCTTATCGAAACGAGCCGAGCGCACACTCCTTGAATCGCTTGCGGACTGGAGAGAGCTCGGGATCGACGGCTGGATGTCAGGTCGCCATCCTTGGTTCAACTTGTCCGAAGAGTTGGCCGCACTGAACGCGCCGCTCATCGGTGGAAAGCCGGAAGAAGTGATGGTCACTGGTTCGACGACCGTGAACTTGCATCAACTCGTCGCATCGTTCTTCAAACCGGATGGCAAACGCACGAAGATTTTGGCAGACGCCCTCACGTTCCCGTCTGACATTTACGCTTTAAAGAGCCAGCTCGAATTGCGTGGACTCGACCCTTCTGAGCACCTCGTTCAAGTCGACAGTCCGGATGGGCGCTTCTTGGTAGAAGACGACTTGATTGCCGCGATGACCGACGAGATTGCCCTGATCGTATTGCCGACCGTCCTCTATCGCAGTGGTCAGATTTTAGATATGCCTCGTCTAACGAAGGCGGCACACGAGCGTGGAATTTTGATTGGCTTCGATGCCTGTCACTCCGTCGGCGCCATTCCTCATGACTTCCACGACTGGGGTGTCGACTTCGCATACTGGTGCAACTATAAACATTTGAACGGGGGTCCGGGAACGGTCGGGGGCTTATTCGTTCATGAACGTCACTTCGGCACGACACCTGGACTCGCCGGATGGTTCGGTTCGCACAAAGATAAACAGTTCGATATGGACCATACGATGACACCGGCCGAACATGCCGGTGCGTTCCAAATCGGAACACCACACGTTATGAGCCTCGCTCCTCAACTTGGCGCGCTTGAGATGTTCAACGAGGTCGGGATGGAAGCGATTCGTCAAAAATCACTCGCGCTCACGACGTATATGATGGATTTGATCGAAGAGATGCTCGCACCTCACGGATTCTTCATCGGTAGCCCGACTGACACACGACAGCGCGGCGCTCATTTGAGCCTCGAGCATCCTGAAGCGGCACGCATCTGTAAAGCGTTGAAGAAACATCACATCATCCCTGACTTCCGCGCACCGAATATCATCCGTCTCGCGCCGGTCGCACTATATAACACGTTTACCGACGTGTATGATGTGATCGTGACGTTGAAGAAAATCATGGACGACAAAGAATATGAGGCGTTCGAGAACGTCCGCGAAGTGGTCGCATAAGGGAGGAACTGTCATGAGTGAACGCACAGAACATAAAGTAGAAAAATCGATTCAAACAGATTTCTCAAAAGACATGTCGTACGGGGACTATCTCCAGCTCGACCCGATTTTATCAAGTCAACATCGCCTTTCTGACCATCATGATGAGATGCTGTTCATCATCATCCACCAGACGAGCGAATTGTGGATGAAGCTCATTTTGCATGAATTGACAGCAGCCACGACGGCAATCACGAACGGGGAGCTCGAGCGTTCGTTCAAGATGCTCGCCCGCGTCTCGAAGATTCAGCAGCAACTCATCCAGTCATGGGGCGTCCTTGCGACGTTGACACCGGCCGAGTATTTAGAGTTCCGAGACCAACTCGGCTCGTCCTCTGGTTTTCAGTCTTACCAAAACCGACAGATCGAATTCGCACTCGGCTTCAAAAACGCACGGACGCTCAGTGTTTACGCACACGATGAAAAATTGTATCCATTGCTCGAAGGCTCGCTACAAGCTCCTAGCATTTATGATGTGACCGTCCGCGAAATGCATCGTCGGGGTCTATCGATTGATGCGAGCGTGCTCGAACGTGATGTCACCCAGGACTGGGAATGGAATGAAAGTGTCGAGAAGGCATGGGTCGAAGTCTATCGAGACGTCGATACGTATTGGGACTTATATGAGCTCGGTGAAAAGCTACTCGATATCGGGAGCCAGCAACAGATGTGGCGCTTTAACCATATGAGCACCGTGGAACGCATTATCGGACAGAAGATGGGGACAGGTGGTTCGTCTGGCGTGAACTATTTACGTCGCGTGCTCGACCATCGCTTCTTCCCAGAACTGTGGACGGTCCGGACATCACTATAAGAGGAGCTGAATGCAATGACTTGGATTGATGTATCACAGCCACTCCATGCCGATGTTGCGACATGGCCGGGAGATACAACATTTTCGTATGATATCGCGTGGCCGATGGCAGAGAGTGGTTCGGTCAATGTCGGGAAGATGACATTGAGTTTACATCTCGGGACCCACATCGATGCACCGTTTCATTTTGACGACCATGGGAAGCGCGTGATCGACCTCGATCCGTCCGTATATATCGGACCAGCCCGTGTGATTCATCTACCGCATAAGGCAAAGATTGAAGCATCTGATTTGGATGGTCATGATTTGACTGGGGTGGAACGCCTCATCTTAAAAACGGATGGTTGGCCCGATAAGAGCGTCTTCCCCGAGACAATCCCTGAACTGACACCCGCTCTTGCCGATCGTCTCGGGGAACTTGGAATCTTCTTGATCGGACTCGACTTACCGTCCGTTGATGCGATTGACAGTAAAGAGATGGATGCCCATCACGCATTAGCACAAAATGGTGTGCATATCTTAGAAGGACTCGTTTTAGACAATATCTTACCGGGAGATTACGATTTGAATGCCGTCCCTCTCCCAATCGTCGAAGGGGATGGAAGTCCCGTTCGCGCATTGCTTCGCCCTATATTGTAAAGAGATAGCCGGAATCGGCTGTCTCTTTTTTGATTAGACAGGGATAGTCCGACGTTTGGCGAAATAGATGAGAAACTCTATTTGAAGAGAGGACATTCGATGAAGATTCTATTATTATCTGGCGGTGATGGAAAAAGACTATGGCCACTTTCGAACAATTCGAATGCCAAACAATTCATTCGTTTATTGCCTAGCAGAGGTGGAACGAAACAATCAATGCTTGAAAGAGTTTATAATCAACTAAAAACACAAGATTTAGACACTAACGCTTTCATTATCACAAATGTTCAGCAAAAAGATTGTGTCATTCATCCAGTTGGTACAGATACTAATATCATTTCCGAACCAACTCGTCGTGATACAGCAAGCTATTTAAAACCTATGAACAACGATACACAACTTCTCATTTCCCCATATAAATAAAAATGACCTCACGAGCTCTACCCGAAATCAAGCATCGTGAGGTTTCTTCTTACTTATTTGATTAATTCGAGTTCGACCGGAATGTTTTCCTCCACTGTTTCACCTTTCAGATGATTGATTGCAGCTGCTACACCCAACTTCCCAATCTCAGCGGGCTTTTGTGCAACCGTAGCTGCCATCGTCCCACCTTCGACCGCTTTGACGGCATCGTCTGTCGCATCGAATCCGATGACTTTCACGTCACTCATTCCAGCCGCTTCGAGTGCTTGAACGGCACCGAGTGCCATCTCATCGTTATGTGCGAATACAGCGACGATATCTTTATTGTCCTGTAAGATGTTCTCCATGACCGTCAATCCTTCTGCACGGTCAAAGTTTGCCGATTGTTTTGCCACGACTTCCAATTTCCCATCGATGGCTTCGTTGAATCCTTGTCCGCGGTCACGTGTCGCCGACGCTCCTGGAATCCCCTCGAGCTCGACGACTTTTTGCCCTTCGCCTACGAGTTCGACCATGTAGTCACCCGCCAACTGTCCACCTGCGACGTTATCTGATGCCACGTGGGCGACGACGTCCCCTGTTTCAGCGTTACGGTCTACCGTGATGACGGGAATGCCTGCATCGTTCGCTGCTTGTACCGCCGCGCCGACTGCTTCTGAATCTGTCGGGTTGATGAGAATCAAATCCATCCCCTTTTGAATCATATCTTCGACGTCATTCACTTGCTTCGCCGCGTCGTTTTGCGCATCCGCTACCGTCAACGTCGCATCCATTTCGTTCGCCTGTTCTTCTGCGCCTTCTTTCAGTGCGACGAAGAACGGGTTATTCAATGTTGAGATCGATAAGCCGATTTCATAATCGCCATCTTTCGTTTCCGTTTCAGACGATGACCCCGGTTGTTCAGTCGAGCAAGCTGCCATCAGTACCATAGTCAGTGCGAGTAGCCAAGCTGTCCATTTTTTCATGTTCCGTTTTCCCCTTTCGCGTGTTACGCGTTTTGTCGACGATCAAGCAATACGGCAAACAATATAACTGCACCTTTTACGACGAGTTGGAAGAATGATGATACGCCGAGAAGGTTCAATCCGTTGTTGAGCGTTCCGATGATCAGCGCCCCGATCAACGTTCCGACAATCCAACCTCGACCACCCGCAAGACTCGTTCCCCCGAGAACGACCGCTGCGATGGCATCGAGTTCGTATGACGTTCCTGCCGTCGGTTGTGCGGAGTTGAGACGTGATGTCAAGATGATACCTGCGAGTGCTGCAAGCATACCCGATAGGGAGTAGATCATGATTTTGACTTTATTGACGCCAATCCCCATTAATTTCGCCGCTTCTTCATTTCCACCAATCGCGTACGTGTGACGACCAAATGTCGTCTTCTTCAAGATGAAATACAGGACACCGAATGCGAGTAGCATCGTCAATGCCGGTACTGGAATGATCCAGAAGTAGCCGCGTCCGAGCATCTCGAACCAACCGGAATTCCCGAGACCCGTAATCGGTCGTCCGTCTGTATAGACGAGCGTCAAGCCCCGATAAATGGTCATCGTAGCCAATGTCGCGATGAACGGTGCCACTTTCCCGTAAGTAATGACCGCCCCGTTAAAGGCCCCGAGAACGGCACCTGCAATCAAGCCGAGTGCGACGGCCATAACCGCATGTTGACCATCCACCATCATGCCTGCCACCAGTGCAGAAGCGAGCGCCAAAATCGACCCGACCGATAAATCGATTCCCCCTGTCAAGATGACAAACGTCATCCCGAAGGCAATCAAGGCATTGATCGACACTTGGCGGAGTACGTTGAAGATATTATTTAATGATAAAAATCCTGGTTCGAGCGCCGTCACGACGACAACGATGACGAGTAGACCAAACAGCGGTCCTAGTTTTTGCCCCCATCCGAGTCGACCCGGGCGCTTCAGTCCGGTCGTTGCTTTCAATTCCATATCATTGCCCTCCTGTCGCATACGTCATTACTTTTTCCTGTGTCGCCTCTTCTTTCGTGAGCGTCCCTGTCACCACACCTTCTCGCATGACGACTATCCGATCGCTCATCCCGAGTACTTCCGGTAAATCAGAAGAGACCATGATGATGGCGACGCCTGATTCCGCGAGATCGCTCATGATGTTGTAAATCTCTTTCTTGGCACCGACGTCGACGCCTCGGGTCGGCTCATCCAAAATCAAGACGTCTGGTTCGACACCTAACCATTTGCCGAGCACAATCTTCTGTTGATTCCCACCAGACAACGACTTCACTTTTTGTTCCATCGAATGATGTTTGACCCGCAATTTTTGTAAGTATGTCTCGGCGAACGTCTCCTCTTGTTGCTTCGAGATGACAGACCCTTTTGCTCGTTTATCGAGTGTCGGGAGCGACAGGTTTTCTCTTAGCGAGAAATCGAGGAGTAAGCCTTCCCCTTTTCGGTCCTCTGTCAAAAACGCGATGCCGTGCTTGATGGCGTCGGCCGGAGTTTTGATTCGAATCGGTTGCCCGTTCAGTTTGATGACTCCCCCTTTGTGGGTGTCTGCTCCGAATAAGGCACGCATCACCTCGGTCCGTCCCGCTCCCATCAATCCGGAAAACCCGATAATTTCTCCGGCACGGACGTTGAACGAGACGTTGTGGAACCGGTTACCGATTAAATCATCCACCTCGAGCACGACGTCCCCAAGTGTAGCGGTACGTGTCGGATAGCGTTCCCCAATCTCGCGACCGACCATATCGCGCACCGTTTCCTCAAATGAGGTGTCTTGAATCGTACGAGTCGAAATGGATTGTCCATCCCGAAGTACCGTGATTCGGTCGCATAAGTCAAAAATCTCTTCCATCCGGTGTGAGATATAGATGATGGACACGCCTTGATCTCGTAAGGCACGAGACACGGCGAAGAGCGCCTGGATTTCGCGATCCGTCAAGGCGGCTGTCGGTTCATCCATGACGATGACCTTCGCATCTGTCATGAGCGCCTTGGCAATCTCAATCATCTGTTGCTGACCGACCGATAAATTGCGTGCCACTTCATCGACATCCATGAAAACGTTCAATTCAGCCAAGTATTCTCGAGCACGTCTTGTCATCTCCTGCTGTTTGACCATCCCGAACGGTCCTGTCAGCTCTCGACCCAAAAATAAGTTTTCTGTCACCGTCATCTCCGGTAAGATATTGAGCTCCTGATGGATGAAAGCGATGCCTTCTTGCTCCGCTTCTTTTGGGTGTTTGAATTGACGTTTCGCGCCGTCGATGAGAATCTCACCTTCATCCTGCGCATGCAGACCGGTCATCACCTTCATCAATGTCGACTTTCCGGCCCCGTTCTCGCCCATAAGTGCATGAATTTCTCCAGGCAACAGTTCGAAATCGACTCCTTTTAAGACGGAGACTGGTCCGAACGACTTATGGATGCCTTTCAACTGAATATGCATCGAATCCCCCCTTAAAAAATGACCCCGGCGTGTAAGATGACGTTGGCGTAAGGTGTCGCTTCTCCAGTTCGAATGACCACTTTCGCTTTTGCGACCTCTCGTTTGAAATCTTCATGTGAACACATATCGATGCTCGCGTATCGTTCTTTCAGTGAATCCGCTATCGTCGGGTTGTGTGTGAGGATTTCCTCGGCAATCGTGATGCGCTCGACGACCAAATCCGATTCGACGACATCGAGCACCTCAAGAAAGGAAGGATCGCCGATACGGAGACTGAGGTCGACCCGCTTGACCCCGTCTGGAATCGGTAACCCACAATCGGCGATGACGACGCGATCTGTATGCCCGAGGTCGGCAAAGACTTTTGCTAGATGACTGTTCAAAATTCCTTGTTTTTTCATCACACGCGCTCCAATCGTTGTTGTACGTCTTGCCGTGTCGGCATACCACCTTGTGCCCCAAAGCCTTCGACGCTCATGCCGGATGCGACCACGGCAAATCGTACGGCCGTCTCCAAATCATCTTGTTCGATGAGGGAGACAGCGAGCGCGCCGTTGAACGTGTCGCCAGCTCCTGTTGTGTCGACGACGTTTGCTCGGATGGCTGGCACATGCCGCACGTCTCGTCCGTCGTGGAATCGAACACCATGGACGCCTTCCGTGACGAGTAACTTGTTCGGATAGCGTTTGAGAACATCATCTACGGATATTCCGTTGAATAAGTCACGGCACTCATGTTCGTTCGGCGTCAAGTATGTGACGTTTTCAATCACTTCTGGTGGAAGCGGCTGAGAAGGTGCCGGATTGAGCAGCACTGGGATTCCTTTCGCTTTACAGTAAGAGGTCACTTGCTGTACCGTCTCGATTGGAATTTCGAGTTGGAGGAGCACGAATGCCTGCTCGTCAAGAAGGTGTTCGAGTTCCTCATCCGTGAAAACGACACGTTTGTTCGCCGATTGGACGACGACGATCGAATTATCTTCCTCAGCCAATACGATATGGGCCGTACCCGTCACTTCATCCCGTATGATTTGAACATGTGTGACATCGACATCGTGTCGTTTGAAGTTTTCAACCACCTGTTGTCCGAACGGATCACTTCCCACGCAACCGACCATCTGTACAGTGCCGCCTAACTTGGAAGCAGCGACTGCCTGGTTCGCACCTTTCCCCCCTGGAACGGTACGGAACGATTCACCGATAACCGTTTCTCCAGCTTGTGGACGTTTGTCGGACGTGACGACAAGGTCCATCGATATACTGCCAATGACAACAATGCGTTTCATTCTTTATCTCTCCTTCCGCTTTGTCGTGTGTCGTTCAAGTAACGTGACCGGTAACAGCATTTCTCTCGGTCGTGTGTCTTTCTTCTCAATCAAATCGAGCAATCGCTCGGTCGCGAGTCGTCCCATCTCATAGATTGGCTGGACGATGGTCGTCAGCGGCGGAGACGTCATCTCGCCTAATTCGATTCCGTCATATCCGATGACCTGTAGCTCTTCTGGGACACGAATGTTTCGACGGACTGCTTCCTGCAACACCGCGGCTGCAATCACATCGTTCGCTGCAAAGATGCCATCGAACGGCCACGCATGATCAAACAGTTCTTGAGACGCTTTCAAGGCGTCTTTGAACGTGAACGTGGACTCGGTCATCCCGACGAGCTTCTCTCCCGCTACTTCGACAAATCCTTCGGTTCGACGTTTGACCGTCTTGAGGTGATCCGGTCCGGCAATGTGTGCCAGTCGTGTCGCACCACGTTGTAACAGTGTGTCGGCCGCCAACTTTCCACCCTCATATCCATCCGATACAACAGCGTCGATTCCCGCTTTCACGATTCGGTCAAGTGCGACCATCGGTAAATCCAACGTCTCGTAATTCGGATTGTGCGAATGGTTTGTGGTGATAATCAGGCCATCGACGTGCATCGTTTGCAAGGCGACTAAATACGTCTGTTCTTTTTCAAGTTGTTCATCCGTGTTACATAAGACGACTTGATACCCATGTTGATTGGCGACATCCTCAATCGCCCGAGCCAGCTGTGGAAAGAACGGGTTCGTGATATCTGGCATGATCAGTCCAATCAAATTCGACGATTTTTTATAGAGCGAACGAGCAACTCGGTTCGGCGCGTAATTCAGTTCCGCAATCGCCTTTTCGACTGCTTCTTTCGCCTCTTCGCTCACATATCCGCTTTTATTCATAACGCGTGATACGGTCGCCACTGAGACGTTCGCATGTTTTGCTACTTGTTTGATGGTCGCCATTTGACATCCTCCGTTCTGGAAACGCTTACAAAAACATCTTAATGTGTAACCGGTTACATATCAAGGGGTTTTTATGATTTCATGAAAAAACACATTGAAATCGTGCTTCAATGTGTAGAGAACGTCGGATTTAATTGGACATGGACGAGGTTTTCTACCGTTCGTCCGTCGAGTCGGGTCAATTCTTGTGTTTTCGTGAACGCATAAGTGAACCCACACTTCTCAACGACGCGTCGCGATTGGTCATTGAAGCTGAAGTATCCGCACCAAATCCGTTCTAGTCCTAACGCTTCAAATCCGAATCGAATCATCGCCTGAACGGCTTCTGGCACGTAACCATTTCCCCAAAAATCTGGACTGAGCACATAACCGATCTCACGCTGTGCATCATGTTGAATCGACGGGTCTGGTCTTCGGTCGTGTAATCCGATGCTACCGATCACTTGCCCGGTCTCTTTCAAGACGATAGCCCATACATCTGCTTCCTCGATAAACAGTTGAATGACGTCCCTTGTTTCTTCAATCGATTCATGAGGTGCCCAACCGGCCATCGGTCCGACTCGCTCATCTTTTGCATAATGATACATATCCTCTGCATCCTCTAATGTAAATGCTCTTAAGACCAACCGTTCTGTCTCCATCTTGATCATATCAACCCATCCTTTTCCTTCAAGTTGTTTCCTCGACCGACCTAATGGGAAACGTTAGGCGAGGAGGAATGAACATGCCATTTGACTATGATTTAAATTTTGATGAAATCGACTTCCGAAAACAACCCGAACTGTACCGGGTCGGTCGTGGCGAACAAGGTGTGCTACTTGTCGAACCGTATAAAAGTGAAATTTTGCCTCATTGGCGATTCAAGACGCCCGAGATTGCGAAGCAATCTGCCGAAGAAATCATGGAATTATTTGAAGCGTATCGTGCGAACGACGATTTCGTCGGGATGGACATGTCCCGAAAGTTCATCCAAATGGGTTACACACGAGCCCGACGCTATGCCAATTATAAAGGCGGTCGTAAATATAAAGAAGATGGTGACCTCCATGAGCGCGAAATCGACGAAGAGAAGGCAGAGTCTGCCCGCATCTTCAAAACGTATTGGGATCAACTTCGTGCCGATGAGGATTATTTGCGACGTAAAAAGGCACATCAGAAAAAATATGGTTAATCGCGTACCATCACTTGAAACGGAATCTCATTTCGCTCGAACGATGTGATAGTACGAAATCCAACCGTTTCGTATAGATGAATCGCTCGTTCGTTGAAGGAGGCGACAGTCAAACGAAGCGGTTTTCTCCGTTCCATCGCTCTCTCCATGACGTATGTCACAAACGATTTTCCATATCCTTTCCCCGTCAAATCAGGTCGCATCCCCAATCCGATGTCCGTGAAATCTGACGAATATGGATATGTCGAATTGGGCACTTGAGCCGGGGAATCGATGCAATAAAATCCAATCAGCTCATGCTCCTCTACAATCGCCTGATACGTCATCAACTCGGCGACTCCCTCTTCAGAAGGCGGTTGATTATAAAAGTCATAAGGAGCTCCGTACGTCCATTCTTGAATTTGACCTGCCCATTCACGCGTCATCGGTCGGTGATGCATTCGTCTTCCCTCCGTACTCTTTTCTCGATTTCTATGTAAAAAAGATGAGGTTGCCCTCATCCTAATTTCCGAATCCATTCTGCCGTCATCGCTACGTCTGCTGCATGCATGAGGTTATGAATTGGACAACGTGCCTCGACAGCCTTCCTTAATGCTTCGATTCGCTCATCCGATTCGGTCGTATCCAATACGATTTTCATATGTGTCGACTCAAAGTAAGTTCGGACACCTTCCATCCCTTGGAATCCTCGAGGATCGAGCGTCCCTTCCGTTACAAACTCGACCCCTTCATACTCAAAGTTCAAATCCTGGGCGGCATAGGCAATCATGATGGTCGTACAGGACGACTGGGCACCGAGAAGATACTCGAGTGGATTCGGTCCCTTGTTTGTCCCACCGAGTCGTTCTGGCTCATCCACGATAAATGGGGTGTGATCGCCTACACGCACAGTCGTCTTAACGCCTCCGGCTTCTCCTTCGGCGCGCATCGTTACTAATGGTCTTTCTGACATGTTGCATCCTCCTCTCCATAATCAAACACTTCTATTTTCCCTTTATTTCGGACCATGTAACGCCTCGTCATAGATGGCGTAATCATTTTTTCCATCTTGCTTGATCTGATACATCGCCTGATCCGCTTTATGGATCAACGTGTCTAAATTTGTTCCTTGGTCGGGAGCATGACTGACCCCAATACTCGCACGGATCGGAATCGTCACATCGGACGTGTGGTAAGGGTTTTGATTTAACGTCATCTGAAGTTCGTGAATAAATTCAAGCACTTCCGATTCTGTTAAATCCACTAAATAAATATAAAACTCATCCCCGCCAACACGAGAGGCCAAGCCAACGTCTCGTGTCGACGCTTCCAGCAATCCACCCAAATGAGTTAAGAAATGATCTCCAATCTGGTGACCGTACGTATCATTGACTGCCTTAAAACCGTCTAAATCAATAATCAATAAAGACAGCATCGAGGAACTAAGCAACGCCTGGTCTGCGCGTTCATAAAATGCACGTCGGTTCGCCAGCTTCGTCAGTGGGTCATGATAGGCAAAGAATCGGATTGTTTGCTCGGCCTCTTTAAACGAGTGGACATCCCGAATGATAATCATCCCGTGAATCGTGCGGTCGATATCGACAAAATCACCATCGATGACGACGTAAAGCTCTTGCCCAGACTTTGTCATAATCTTCGTTTCGAACTCTATAAACTTTTTACGTGTCCGAAAATGTTGGTGATAGTGTTCCATCCACTCTGCTTTTTTCTTTTCTGGCAACAAATCGATAAACCGTTCATTCACGACCCGGACCGTATGAAACAATGTTCGCGCAGCAGGATTCGCACTTTCCACTTTTCCATCGGGATCAATCAATAAGATGGCAGATGGATTCAAGTTATACAGTGTCCCAAATCGTTTCACGTAAGAGGTCAAGAAATCTAAACGATTCATCGCGATGACCAACGCGACTGCCCAAATGAGTCCTCCATACATATAAGAGTACGGAGGAATGAACCCGCGGAATTGAAAATAACCGAAGACAACATCCCACAACAATACGACATTCGCCGTCCAAAAGAGCATGCGCAATACGCGTTGGTGTTCTCTTCGTTCCGCACGCTTCAATGCATAAAAAATGAGACCAATAATCAATAGATGAAAAATGTTTCCGACGGTCAACGTAGTTAAATACGATGAGTTGAACTCAGGATAAATCCAAATGCCTACTTGTTCAAACTGTTGACTGTTGATGATATTCTCCTGACGGACATACGTCAACACAACAGGAATCAATGGTAAATAGACGACCCATGGATACAACCACTTCGGTGCCTTTGCGCCGACGCCTGTGATACTTAATATGAAATGAACAGAGAAGATAAAAATGAAAATCCCAGCGTTCCCAAACCAATAGGCAATGAGTGCCGGACTGTATTCAATCGGCGATAGATGGCGGACAAATTCAGCCAAGAAGAGCATCGAATAACCGAACACAAACAGGCTCAGCAAACGATGCTCGACTTTATTCGGATTTCGTTGAAAGACATCGAGTGCTAAAAAGCCGAGTAAAAATGACGGCAACAAATAGACCGCCAGATAAATGAACATCTCGGTCATGCGGAACCTCCTCACCTGTTCGTATTCTTCTATTTCGTTATCCTGCGTTCTTTTCCCTCTTTAACGCGACAAAAAACGGGATGGTTTTCTCATCCCGTTTTTGATGTCACACACTTATAACGTTTCTTCGATTGGGGTATCCCCTTTGATCAAATCAATCGCTTTGTTCTGCGCATTTGCATGGTTATGGAGGACATGCACCAAGAATGATGCCACGTCTTCGCGTGGAATCTCTCCACTTCCCTCGAATTGCGTGTTCACTTTGCCCGTTCCTGCATCATCTGTCAATGCACCCGGACGTACAATCGTGTACGTGAGTCCACTCTGTTCGAGTAAACGATCGGCATGATGCTTCGCTACGTAGTAAGGTTTCATCGAATCTGGCCAAGCCGAGCGATCCTCTGCTTTCAAGGCACTGACCATGACGAAGTGTTTGATGTTCCCGTTCGCTTGTGCCGCCTCGATACTCTTTGCTGCACCGTCTAGGTCAATCAAGAGCGTCTTGTCTGCGCCGGTACTTCCACCAGAACCAGCCGCGAACACGATGACGTCCATTCCATCGATGGCTTTCTGTAAATCTTCTACCGAACCTTCAAGGTCACCGAGTACCGCGTTGTATCCTTTTGACTTGAAATCCTCGAGCTGCTCTTCTTTACGAACCATCGCTGTGACGTGATGCTTCCCTTCATTGTGTAATTTTTCGACAAACTGACGGCCGATCTGACCGTTTGCACCGATAACAAATACGTTCATCTGTCTTCCTCCTCAAAAATTGAATTCATAGACAAGCGAAACGCCGGGTAGCCGTTGCTACATCCGGTGCAGAAGCGATGGCAGAGATGACGGCAACACCGTCAGCCCCGTCAGCCATAATAGCAGGGACATGCTCTGGACGAATGCCCCCGATCCCCACAATCGGAAGCAGTGGGTGGTGTCGGCGAACCTGTTGAATCAGTTCCGTACCACGCACTTGTCCTGCATCCAACTTACTTTGCGTCTCATGAATCGGACCGATGCCGACATAATCTGCAAATGGAAGAGCCATTCTGACTTCCTCCATCGTATGGACAGACACCCCCAACCATTTATCTGGTCCTAGCCGTTCTCGAACCTGTTTGGCAGGTAAGTCATCCTGTCCAACGTGGATGCCATCCGCGTCAATCGCGAGCGCCAAGTCGACGTCGTCATTGACGATGAACGGAACACCCGCTTCTCTACACAGACGGTGGAGCGTCCTTGCCATTGCTTCTTTTTCATCTCCATACAATGCATCTTTACCTTTTTCGCGAAATTGAAAACATGTCACACCACATCGAAGAGCCGTTTTGACGGTCGCTACCAAATCAGATGCATCCGTCGTTCCACACACAAAGTAAAGGCGAAGCTGCTTAGCGAGCGCTTGTTTCGTACATGACGTCAACGGTAATCACCTCTTCTTTCGCTAAACGATGTCCCCAATGATTCGTCGGTCCATGCCCCTGTCCAATCGATAATCCATGTGTAATCGCTTGATGGATAAATTGTTTTGCATCTACGACTGCTTGACGCAATGTCTTCCCATATGCCAGTTCGGCCGTCAAAGCTGCAGAGAACGTACATCCCGTCCCGTGCGTATCTTTCGTTTGGATTCGAGGTGCTTTTACACGGAACGCTTCAGTTTCACTCATAATTAAATCAACGGCTTCCACATCATCCGCGTGCCCACCTTTGATAATGACCGTATCGACCCCAAGGGCTCGAATCGCCTGCGCGGCTTTCATACGGTCTGCCTCCGTTCGAATGTCCATTCCCGCTAAGACTTCTGCTTCAGGAATATTCGGGGTCACGATGGTTGCCTGCGGTAGCAGCTTCGTGCGCAGTGCTTCGACTGCACTAACTTGCAACAAGGAAGCGCCACCTTTCGCCACCATGACCGGATCGACCACCACATGTTCGAAATGATATCGTTCGAGCCCTTTCGCTACCGCTTCAATTCGTTCCGCATCCACCAACATCCCGGTTTTACAAGCGGTGATGTTAAAATCATCCGCTACCGCATCAATTTGTTGGATAATCATTTCCGTGGAAATCGCCTCGATTCCATGAACCCCAAGTGTGTTTTGGGCGGTAATCGCAGTCAACACACTCGTCCCGAACACACCGAGCTCTTGAAACGTTTTTAGATCGGCTTGAATCCCAGCTCCGCCCCCTGAATCAGATCCTGCAATCGTCAATACTTGCGGTCTCATGATGTCGACACCTCGATTCGATTCGTCGGGATGGTATATTGCGTCAATTGATGGAGTGCATTTAAAAAGTGAATCGGGAAGTCTCCCGGCCCTTCTGCCCGTTCACTCGCTAGCTCCCCACAATAGGCGTAGCCTGACATGGCGGTCACCGTCGCTTTGAGGGCATTCTTTTCGACTGCCAAGCAAGCTCCGACCACCGCACTCAGTAAACACCCTGTACCGGTCGTCTCAGTCATCCGTTTCGTCCCACCTCGGACTTCCATGACGACATGTCCGTCACTGACCATATCTTCTTTTCCAGTCACGGCCACGACACTTCCGTATCGTTTCGCTGCTTCAAGCGCCAATTGTCTCGGCTCGCATGCACCGTCACCCGCATCGACACCACGAGCCGCCCAATCGACACCAATCAATGTCGCAATCTCTCCTGCATTCCCTCGAATGACCGACACACGAACGTGACGCATAATGCGTTCGACCACATCTCGACGAAATGACGTCGCTCCGACTCCGACTGGATCGAGGACAATGGGACATCCGGCTTCATTCGCCGCCTGTCCTGCACGAATCATCGTCGCTTCGGTCATTGTTCCAAGTGTCCCGATATTTAACACGAGCGCGTCGCTCACGAATGTCATCTCTGCTACTTCTTCAATTGCGTCTGCCATCACTGGAGAGGCGCCGATCGCGAGCAGTCCATTCGCTGAAAAATTCGCCACAACCGTGTTCGTGATGTTGTGAATCAATGGCGCCTGCTGTCGAATCTCATTCCAAATCTCATGTCTCATTGGTTGACCTCCTGCGACAATGACCACGACTCAAGCGTCCAAGCCATTTCCCAAAAAGCGACTTCGTAATAGCAACTCTTCAAGAATAGTTTCGTATAGCGCACGCGCTCTTCTTCTGTCACTTGACCAGCCAGTTCATCCAACCGATCGATTTGCTCTTCCACCAGTTCGCGGAACCATTCCGAACCATACGTCGCAATCCAGGCCGAATAAATCGGATGGTCCGGACGCTTGTCTTTCAGACGTTCACCAATCTCGTAATACACCCAGTAGCATGGAAGAATCGATGCCAGCACGTCCCCGAGTGTCGGTCCTGCCTGTTGCATATGGAGCGCATACGCATAAGCGGTCGGTGCCGGTTCAAAGGTCGCCAATTCGACATCCGTCACGTTGAGCATCGTAAAGAACTCTCGATGAAGGGAGAGTTCCGCCTCAATCGTGTGTAGCGCATGCGTCAAAAAGCGGCTCGATAGTTCCATCGTCGGAGCGAGGGTTGCCCCTTTGGCCTGCACTTTTGAAAACTGATTCAAATAGTATGAGTCTTGCATGACGTAATGTCTGAATTTCTTCTCATCGAGCGTCCCTTCTCCGAGTGAACGAACGAACGGATGATGAAAGCTTGCTTCAAACAATCCATCCGCCTCTTGACGTAAGTGATCTGTAAATTTCATAATAACTCCCCCTTATAAAAGATAAAAAGACGCCGCCTCCCATAACGGAAGCGGCGTCTCGAACAGTCATATATAGGTGAAGCCATATGAGTCGTCTCGCCCACTTCCCTACGCTAGCGTGAACTAGATCAGGTTCGAAGGGTCTGGACCTTGTCCATCTCAGCCGCGTGACGCGACTCCCCTAGTGGCAAACATTATGAAATTCAGTCGTCTTCGACCACATTCTATCAATCTTTTGATCAATTGCAAACCTTTTCCGATTCTGTTTTTCATTCATCGCTTAGGGAATGGATAAATGAACTCATTTACATGAAAAGGATGTGTAGAGATTGAATACCATTTTATTGACGATTGCCTTACTCTTCATCAGTTTGAACGTATTTTGGTTTTTCAAACGTAAAACGTACAAGCAAACAGGATTTGACGGGAGATTGTTCGCTCAGTTGTTCGTCAGCCTACTTGGTGTCATGTTAGGATTCACATTGATTTATTATGCTTTGTCTCGTGATTCAGTCATTCTTGTGACTTCACTCGAATCCATGAATGCCGTCGAACCGACTTGGGATAATTTATTGTATTTTAGCGGTGTCACTTTACTTTCGATTGGCTTTGGTGATTTGTTGCCGATTGGTTTGACCCGATTATTCGCCATCATCGAAGGCGCCATCGGCATTTTGTTACCGAGTGCCTTCTTCATCAAATCGATGTATCAAAAAGACAAGTGAACATGTCCTAGCGCCCCGTGATGAGTAAGATCATATTAAATGCGACGAGACCAAGGGGAAGCATCGCAACCAGAATGATCGGCCATTTCTTTAAACGAATGCCGACAAAGAGGACAAGACTTCCGACTAGAAGAGCAATAAATGTCGTATATGGGTTCATGAAAAAACGCTCCTTTCTCTATAAGGAGCGTTTCCCGGCTCTCGGCCTCATTAATCGTTCGAATGTCGAAGTGTAGCACATGCGGCACGGACGCGTCTGGCTTCTTCTTCCCGGAAGACGAAATCACCTTGTTCCGCAACACGCTGCGCGCAAAAGAAGAAGAGTGATTGCAGGCGGTCATGTGTGTCTTCGATCGCGCTCAGCTCAGCCGAGGCATACGTCGCCGTAAGCATCTCCCACAATTCTTCTGGCAAGTGGTCGCGCATCCCGTCGCCCGATTTCCCAAGATTCACAGAAAAGTTCGTCGCATAGCCGATGTTCCATTCCATCATCTGCCGGAGCATGTTCCGCATGATATCGAGGTGGTCGAGCGCGTATAACACTTGATGCCGCTTGATTCCTTTGATGACATAGAGCGATACCCACCAAAACTCATTCCAACATGCGGCATATTCATCAGCAGACGGACGTTTCACGCGATACGACAGGTCAGACGGCGTGACGACTGGATGATGGTCTCGGTCGAAGATAATTTGACTGAGCGAGTCGGCTTCGAGCATGGTTTCAAGTTGATCCACACTCCGAATCGTCAAATCAATCCGATGTCCGTCTACATATTGCACCAAAAATGTCACATGTCGTTCGGAATCAGCCGTATCAGGTGTCTGCATGATTAATACCTCTCCACATGTGTCAATCCATGAGCGATCGGCCGCAACCGCTCGGACGTCTTCCACATAAAAGGCAAGGTCGACATCCTGGTACGGGTCTGGTCGGATGTTCGGATTGACGAGTGAGCCGTTCAAGACGACCGTTCGAATGTGCTCGCGTTCTTTTGCGAACGCAGTCAACTGCTCAATGATTTGTTCTGGTTTCATTCTACAATCGCCCCCAATGAGCGCGCGACTTGAATCGCCTGCATCGCGTCTAGTTTTGTTTGTTGTAGCGTCACGTTCGAAAAATCAACCCCGTCGACAAGTGCTCCTCTAAAGTCGGCACCACGGCACACCGCATGTTGAAGTGTCGCCCGTGACAAGTCCGCCTGATGCCAAACCGTCTCGGTCAAGTCCGTTCCGTATAGGTCCGCTTCGACTAAGCGTACATGGGACCAATCCATTTTTTTGAGCGACACGTGACGAAGGTTGACGAACGACCAATCCCCTTCTGTTACAAGGACGCCTTCAAACTGACTCTCCTCAAAGGAAGACCCCGTCATTTTACATTGCCCAAACTCACTCGTGAACAAATTGGCACCATGGAATTGACAGTTCAAAAATGAACTCCCGACATGACGGGACGCATTCCATTTTGAATCCGTGAAGTCGCAGTTGATGAACTGACAGCGTTCCGTCTGTAGTTCCGTCGCATCAACGTATGTGAAGCGACAGTTCTCGAACGTGATGTGTGACAACACTTCGTCACGGAGTGTCACGTCACGAAAATCTTCATCTCGATATTGCGTATGTGGTTGAAACATATGATCCCTCCTTCAGGTATACTAGAACAGATTACAATGATTGGAAGTGATATAGATGGATCTCGTATTTCCTACTGAACACGGCGTTTTCAATTACCGCGTTGCCGGTATTTTTGTGAAAGACGGTCACGTATTGATTCACCAAAACGTCCGGGATGACTTTTGGGCATTACCCGGCGGTCGCGTCACGCTCGGTGAAGAGGCTGCCACGGCTCTCGCACGCGAGTTACATGAAGAATTGAACATGCGTGTGACCGATACCTCATTCGCCTTCGTGCACGAGAACTTGTTTACCTATAATGACCAGCCGTTTCATGAGATTGGACTGTACTTTTATGTAGACGGTGACCTCCCGCTCCAAGACGGAGACTTCTATGGACCCGAAGGAGACCACCTCATCTATCGTTGGCAAAAGCTTGACCGTCTTCAAGACGTCACGCTCTATCCGGAAGTACTTGCTCAACTACCAAATCGCTTGCCAGCTCATTCACTCAATCCGGCTTGAACGTAGAGAAGCGATTTCAACTCGTTTAAATGTCGAATCTCATACGTTGACTCGATTGTCGCGGCCACTTCGTTCGGGTTGAACCAGCACGTATCCAAACCATACATCCGTCCACCGGCGATGTCTGCCGTGACCGAGTCACCGATGATTAAGCCCTTCTCTGGCGCTACATTCGGGATTCGGTCGAAGACATAGTCGAAAAACGGTTTCATCGGTTTTTGCGAGCCGGTCGCATCCGATACGAAGACATCTTGGAAGTACGGCAATAGTCCCGATGACTCTAACCGTTTGAATTGCGTCTCCGTCACACCGTTTGTGACGATATAGAGCGGATAATCGTTGCTCAGCTTTTGCACGACCTCCAAAGCACCATCAACCATGTGCACGCCTGCATGTAAGTAGTCTCGATATTGCTGTTCGACATATGGTCCATCGACCGTGAGACCGAGCGAATCGAACAGTTTCGTATGACGACCGATGAGCACTTCTTCCCGGTCCACTTCGCCGCGCTCAAACGCACGCCACAGGCCCGTGTTGATGTCGACATAGCGCGACTTCACCTCATCCGTCATCCGGACATTGTAGGATGCAAGTAACTGTTCCAAGGCGACATGTTCACTTTGTTTAAAATCTAGTAGCGTGTCATCAATATCAAATAAAATCGCTTCATAACGTTTCATATCTCTTTCTAACCCCTCTCTTCGTCTAACTGTACAGGAAGTAGAAACGAACATCAAAAAAGGGAGATATGACGTATCCCCCTCTCAATGTCTATTAGATGACTAGTTTGATTTTTGAGCTCCATAATGAATCAATATCACGAGTACCCCAATCAATATCGCGACCGACCATGCGTGAACGACCCCACTGAGCGTTAACGGCTTGAAGAAGTATCCCCAATCGTTCTCAAACAAGTAGACCAAATAAACCGACACACCATACGATCCAAGCAAGGAAGCTAATACAAAGCGTATTTGCAAATGTCTCAAAGATTGTTTTGTTACCCACCAAATGATCACCGGTACAATCAAATATCCAAATGGAAAACCCCATACATAATCCATTGCCGCCACAAAAAATGCCCAAGGCACGAAGAGGAATAAACTCACACAGAAAGTTTTCATCGTCTGCTCCTAAATTTGTTGAATTTACTTGATTCAAGTTTACCAAATCCAAAACATTGACATGTTTATTTTTCTAAAACAAGTGAATACTTCTTATGGTGAAGAAAAAATAAAGGAGTGTTCAAATATGCATACAGATTTTACGAACATGTACATCAATGGTGAGTGGGTAAATGGCTCAAGCGAGAAGTCGATCGACAACGTCAATCCATTCTCGAACGAGACTCTCTTCTCGATTCAATCAGCGGATGAAGAGGACTTGAATCGTGCTTATGAAGCAGCGAAAGCGTCCCAGACGGACTGGGCCGACATACTTCCACAAGCACGCCGTGAATTGATTGAGAAGTTTGCCCAGCTGACGATGGACAACAAAGACTTTATCGTCGATTGGCTCGTGAAAGAGTCCGGTAGTACACGCATCAAAGCAGAGAGTGAGTTCGCCGCATCAATGGCCATCATCAAAGAAGCCGCGACGTTCCCTTTCCGTATGGACGGGCTCATCAAACCTTCGATTGTTCCGAATAAAGAGAACCGGGTATATCGCAAACCACTTGGGGTCATCGGCATCATCAGCCCATGGAACTTCCCATTCCACTTGGCTGTCCGTTCAATCGTGACAGCTCTTGCAACCGGGAATACGGTCGTCGTCAAACCGGCCACTGCGACACCGGTCACAGGTGGTCTCCTATTCGCATCCCTCTTCGAAGAAGCAGGACTTCCGAAAGGTGTGCTCAACGTTGTCGTCGGACGAGGGTCTGAAATCGGGGACGCCATCGTCGAACACCCAATCCCACGTCTCATCTCGTTCACAGGTTCGACTGAGGTTGGTCAAGGGATTGCAGAAAAGGCAGGTCGTTTGTTGAAGAAAACAGCACTTGAACTCGGGGGAAATAACGTGTTCGTCGTGCTCGATGATGCCGACCTTGACCGTGCCGTCGAATCAGCCGTCTACAGCAAGTTCTTCCACCAAGGACAAATCTGTATGTCGACGAACCGAATCCTCGTCGCCGAATCGATTCATGACGAGTTCGTGGAGCGTTATGTCGAGCGCGTTAAACAGTTGAAAGCGGGTGACCCGAATGAAAAAGATACGCAAGTCGGTCCGCTCATCGACCACGATCAAGTCGATCGTATCTTAGAGCAAATTGAGAAAACCGTCGATGCCGGTGCGACCGTTCATACTGGCGGGACAGCGGACGGCAACGTCCTCGAACCGACCGTCCTCAGTGGCGTCACGAATGACATGCCGCTCGCGAAAAATGAAATATTCGGTCCTGTCGCGGTCATCCTTTCGTTTAAAGATGACGAAGAGGCTGTCCGTCTTTCGAACGAATTACCGTACGGATTGAGCGGTGCTGTCCACGGCTCGGTTTATCGTTCAACCAACTTTGCACGAAAAGTCGAAACCGGCATGATTCACATCAACGACCAGTCGGTCAACGATGAACCGCACATGCCGTTCGGGGGCGAGAAAAACTCTGGTCTCGGACGATTTAACGGTGAATGGGTACTCGAAGAGTTCACGACGCTTCAATGGGTGTCCATCATGCATGAACGTCGCGAGTACAAACCGTTCTTCTCGTAATACAAAAAGTGTTTCGGCAACTCGCCGAAACACTTTTTTAGATTTTCTTCACGAACTCCGACTTCAGTTTCATCGCACCAAGTCCCTCGATTTTACAATCGATATCATGGTCACCTTCCACGAGTCGAATCCCTTTCACTTTCGTTCCTTGTTTGACGACAAGCGAGGTCCCTTTCACTTTTAAATCCTTAATCACGGTGACGGTATCTCCGTCTTGAAGCGGATTTCCGTTTGCATCTTTGATTTGTGACGCCGCTTCCGCTTCTGCCGCCTCACTCGGTGACCATTCATAGGCACATTCCGGGCATACGAGCAACGGACCATCCTCGTACACATAAGATGATTGGCATTTAGGGCAATTCGGGTACTCAGTCATTCCATTTCCTCCATTCGATTCACTCGTTCCAGTATATCGTATGGTGGCTCAGTCTTTCTAGACCGTTCATTCTTCTGTAGGCGATGCAGGACCTTCTAAATCAAGTTGATAAAACGATAGATCGAGCCATTTGCCGAATTTATATCCGGCATTTCGAATCGTACCGGAATGAACGAATCCAACTTTTTCATGCGCACGGATACTCGTCACGTTCGATGCGTCAATTCCACCAATCACCGTTTTCATTCCTCTTGTTTCGGCGATACGGATGATTTCTTTCAACAGTTTGTTGCCAATGCCTTTCCCGCGGTAACCGGGATGCACGTATACCGAATGCTCGACCGTATAATGGTACGCTGGCCACGGACGGAACGGACCGAACGTCGCAAACCCCATGACCACATCATCCTCGACCCACACGATGATCGGACAGTCTTGCTCTTTCTTCTCCTCATACCATGCCACTCGATTGTCGAGCGTCACCGGTTGATAGTGATAGACGGCCGTACTGTTTACAATCGCATCATTGTAAATATGTAAAATCATTTGAAGATCATCTCGTCGACAATTGCGAATCATCCCCATACCACCTTTTCGTTTTTTTCATTATACGAATCCCCTCTTCAAAAGACACGAAAAAAGTGACCGGTCCCATCAACCGGTCACTCAACTCATGCGGCCAAGCGGTCACACATCGAGGCGCATTCTGTACAAACTCTTGCGCATTCCTGACAATGTGCGTGCTTATGTTTCCCGCACTCCTGTGCGCATGCTTTACAGATGACTGCACACGCTCGCGCGAGTTCAGGAACGAATGCCGAATCACGCGTCATCGCTTCCGCAAGAAACGCACAGGCAGCGGCACATTCCCGATCCAGTCGGATACAATCGATCATCATCTGTACATCTTTTTCTTCTAAACAAGATTCCAGACAGTAGTTGCACGTTTCCACACATTCGTGGAGCATTTCGAGTTCGTTCGCATAGATACGATGAGCCATACATCATTCCCCTTTCATTTCTTCTGCAATTTCGGACACGTTACTCCTATTCCCTAATCGGCAAAAGAAAAACGCCCCGGCTCAAGAATCCGGATCGTTCACGAACTTGCGATACAAGTAAGCGATTCGATTCAGTAATGTCTCGTCATATTGTTTCGGCATGAAACGATAGCGATACAATCGATACATTCGTTTCAAGTCTTCCCACTGATGATCGATTTGTTGCCCTTGTCTGAAACGTGCCAAATCAATCAAGAAAATCTGTCCGTTCGGTGCCAAAATGATATTACGCAAGTGGACATCCGATGGCGTTAGTCCTAATAACCGTGCTTGTCGAAGCGCTTCATCCACTACCTCGATGTAAGAAGGATCAATCCAGACGCCTTCCGTCAGACACTCAAATAGTGTCTTTCCTTCGATGTAATCCATCACGATATATGACGCACCGGACTCATAGCACTTCGGAAAGTAAGGGAGTCCCTTAAGTTTTTCATAGATCGCTGCCTCTTCGGTTGCGATTTGTTCATAACCTGGAAAGAACACTTTAATGACACGATCCTTCTCCTTTAAACGAAACACGGCCGCACTTCGTCCAATCCCATGTAAACGAAGATCTGGGTGCATCGAGGCTACCTGAAACGAGTCACCCACCTGTTCGAAGGTGACATCCGCATATTGTTCATAGTCACTCATCTGTCACGCCTCTTTCCTATTTCTTTTCCCTCTCATCATAGCGCATACAAGCTCATTTGACGCCAAAACTGCTCGAGTAGGTGACAAGTGACGTCTTTTCTCGTAAGACGTATAATGAAGAGCGACTGACAACCAAGGAGGAGTTACTATGCAACGCATCGCTTTGACAGAAGAATTATCATTCTCACGCATCGTCCATGGGATGTGGCGTCTCGCTGATTGGGACATGACCCCACAGGAACGCCTCACATTCATCGAACAATGTCTCGAGCTTGGCATCACGACATTCGACCATGCAGACATTTATGGCGGTTACACATGTGAAGGTTTATTTGGAGAAGCCTTAAAGTTAAAGCCTGAACTCCGAGATCAAATGGAGATCGTCACAAAGACAGGAATTAAATTGACGGGGTCATTCAACGCAAGTCAAACACTCAATTATTACAATACGACAAAAGAGCATATCATTGCGCAAGCAGAGCGTTCATTAAAAGAGTTGGCCATTGACTACATTGATACATTACTCATCCACCGTCCAGATCCGCTGATGAATCCGGATGAAGTGGCCGAAGCCTTCATCATCTTGCGCGATAGTGGTAAAGTACGTGAATTCGGTGTATCTAACCATGTTCCGGCTACACAGAACTTGCTTCAATCTCGCCTTCCATTCCAACTTGTGACGAATCAACTCGAACTCTCTCCGATGCAATTGAAACATTTTGAGGATGGATCGGTCGATTTGTGCCACGAAAAACGGATGCCACTTATGGCTTGGAGTCCACTAGCCGGTGGTCAACTCTTCAAAGATGAACAGTATGCACCCCTTCGTGAAAAACTCGAGGAAATTTGTGTACGTCACAATGCAAGCGGAATTGACTCGATTGTGTATGCATGGCTCGTCAAACACCCTGCGAACATTATGCCGATTATCGGATCCGGAAAAATCGAGCGCGTTCAGATGGGAGTCGACGCCCTTCAAATCGACCTCACTCGTGAAGAATGGTTCGAAATTTTGAAGGCGACACGCGGTCGAGATGTTGATTGAAGGAAACTTCATCAAATAAATCCCACTGAATTATAAAGTGATAATTTAGAAGAATAATCGACTTTTTTCAATGTCTCGTAATATCAACGTTTTTTCGTCAAAAATCGACATACGAAAAAAGGTTAAAAAGTAAAAACAAGTCATAAATGGCTTTATTCCCCGTCCAGTTCAAGTTGGACGGTTTTTTTGATTTTTTTTCGAAATAACAAATTAATTTTCCTAAGACTAAAGTCACAAAAAAATGGTGCTAGAATGGTGAAAGTGATTCATCGAAGGAGAGTACCGATGTGAAAAAGTACCTGATTTTCAGTACCCTCGTCATCCTGTTTTTCTTATTCGGATGCGAGGGAGAACGCGCACTCCGACTCCAACCCGCTCCTGAATATTATCAAGGACGTGCCCTGTTACCAAACGGACAACAAATTGAAATGCCCGAATCGGATCGTGCAGCGATTATCGAGTTATGTCAGCCTGACAACGCGATTCAAAGGATTCCAAGTGGTGAAAGACATTGGCTCGGGACGGTCACATTGAACCAACCATTGACTGATGCCGCCACCGAATCTTCTTTTCCAACCGCAACTTTATTCACTGTCGAAAATAAATCATATGTCCAATGTCAACTCGATTCCGTCACATATGCTACCGAAATTAACACGCTTCCCGAAAGTTTAAACGATGTTCAATATACGGCCGAACCTTATCCGGACGTTCCGAAATTCCGATTTGCTGAGCCCCATGAATATGAGCATTTCGCAAAAGAGATGAAAAAGCCGATAGGTAATGAGCCCTATCCAGAAAGAGAAGGGATCGAGCATACACTTTTCCATATCACGATGCCTTTCAGTGGTGAATTTGAACTGACCTTTACATCGTCCGAAGCCAAAGACCGCCTCGTCATTCCTGTCGAATCAACACGGCATCCCTATTTGTCACTCGGGCTCGGGACAGAAAAGTCTGATGAGGTGTTACAATACGCGATTTATACAAGCCGAGATCAAAATGACTATCAAGAAGTATTGCGCCCGAAAGAAGCGCATATTTCACAAATGTTCGGAGCCAAAACAGCTCCGCAACTCCCTTCGGTTCTTGTGCCAGGTCACGAGTATCCACTCTACAGTTTTACGTTCATGAAAAACGGAACGGCCCATCGTCAGAACGTCTCCTTGACGTATCATGAACCCAAGTTGTTGTATGGAAAAGAATTGAGTGAACAAATTCACGACAAATTAAGTAGCCAACGTCATGTCATTTTTCATGACTTGGCACTCCTTGGAACGGAATCAAAAGATGCCTCCTTCCTACAACATGTCGGTCAAGATGAAATAGAATTTATTTTTGGCGCCATCAAACGAGCCAACGCGACCGCCTATGCAGGTAAGACCGCTTCCACACCTTATGTGACCCTATTTCAAGGGATATGCGCCCAAACGTTTGATGTTAGCTATGATGGTGCAGATGTGTACGTGACCAATTCAGAGACAGGCGCCCATTTTAAGCTATTACGTGAGGATGCCATCAAGTGGTATAACCTGTTTGAACAAAACACTTAATCTGACAGATGCGAATGCGTCTGTCTTTTTGCATATTCATGAAGCAAATATAGTACGATGAGACATATTTTTTGGGAAGATAGGAAGAGAAAGGAGTGAATCTTTGTGACAAATCCATTTATACGTGACGTGAACCATCATTGGCGCGTCTCCTATCGACAAAACGGGTATCCCCATGTGCAACAGGGCTGGGTGTTACCTCCAGAACAAAAAGAGGAGTTCGATCCATTTATTTTGATGGCAGAAGACTGGTTCAAGCGTGGGACGTTTTCGGACCATCCCCATCGTGGGTTTCAAACAATCACGTATGTCATCGATGGTCGTCTAGAACATATTGATAATCATGGGGGACATTCGATTTTGGACGCCGGTGATGTTCAGTATATGAACGCCGGATGGGCCGCTAGACACGCCGAAGAAGCGGTTGACGATGATTTGATCCATACGCTGCAGCTCTGGTTGAATTTGCCGAAGTCGTTAAAAACAACAACCACTTCCTATCAGAACGTATACGTCGAGGACGCACCCCTCGTTCCTTTCGACGGCGGGCAGCTTCGTGTCTATTCCGGAGAAATTGTGGGTGTAAAAGGGCCGATGGAAAGTCTCGTCCCCATCACGATGACAGAAATAACGCTGAAAGAAGGTGGCGAATACGAACATATCTTGCCTGCGAATCATAACAGCTTTTTGTACGTACTCGCTGGTTCAATTGAAGTTGGGTCTTCCAAAATTCCGCTCAGTAAAACTGATGTGGCGACACTGACGTTCGATGAAACATCTGAAGCGATGAGCACACTTCAACTGAAGGCCACGACGCGTACACGGGTGCTCATCTATTCCGGAAAACCGATTCGCGAAGACTATATTGCGCATGGTCCATTCGTGATGAACACGGAAGAAGAAATCCGCCAAGCTTTCCGCGATTATCATAGCGGCGGATTCGGTCCCCCAGCCGTCAAATAAACAAAGGGAGCCTCTCGACTAGAGAGCTCCCTTTTCTGATTATGATCGATCTGGTTGTAGGACCGTCTGTTGTGTTGGAACATGACCGATCGGGACAGTCCGTTCGACGAGAACGTAACGCTTGCCCTCCACTTCAAACTTGCGGTCGCCAAGGTAGTGAGCGCTCTTTCCATCTTCGTATAGTTTCGACAAGATAGCAGGTACGTACTCTTCTAGTTTTGTATAGTGCTCATCGAGGGTCATGACGATATTGCCACCCTTATATCCGAGCCAGTAACTATAAAAGAACCAACCTAACGACAGAACTCCGAGAATTCCTAATCCAATTGTGAGTAATTCCATCATGTTATTCCTCCAATTTTTTCATAACAATCTGACGTTTTGGGGTAAACCCGATTTCGCCATAAAACGAGGCGGCATCCGTATTACTCATCCAGTAATCTAGTTCAATCGATCTGAATTGGTGGTCAAGCGCCCATTGCTCCATCCATTCCATCACACGTCGACCGTAACCGTTCCGTTGATACATGGGGTCGATACTGATGTGATGAACATACACCACGCGAACAGCTTGACGAAACGCGTTCGCCTCACCCACTTTCTCTTCGAACCATATGTAACCGATTGGAGTTGCTTCAAGCTGCATCACCATATAGTGATGGCCGGGTCTTCCAATCAGTGTCGAAAAGGCTTCGTACATCTTCTCTTCCTCATACTCCGCAAAAAAGGTCGGATTCATATGGACGTGATGCTCATGGATGGAACGATTCAACCGTGCGATGAGACGGGCATCAATCGTAGGGATAAATGTGATCTCCATCATCAGGTATAGTTTGAATGGTTTCGATCTTCGTTTACACCGTGCGGTTTTTCAGTTCCGCGCAACGTATGCTCACTCGAAGCCTCCGTTCCTTTCCCATTTAGGCGACGTTGAAGCGGACGGGCCAAAAAGTAACCAATCAAGAGCGAACTAGGTAAGACGAGAAAAAATGTACCGAGCAATGTCAACATGTACCCTTTGTCCGAGTCTCCGGCAATCGCGCGGAGGACAAAGAACAGACCGACGAAAACAAGTGCGGCCAAAGCATATTCCACACATTTCCCGAGAAATCGTTTCACACGACATCTCCCCCTTCAAGGTTTGATGTATTATACGACCATTTCCATAAAAAGGTTTCACACGTCTTGATTTTCTTTATACCACTTCGTCGCCAACCGTTCCGTCTCGATGACCCAGTCATGCTTTCCTTGAATGTATCCTTCCATGTCTTCTGGGTGCTGTGCCGCAAGTTGAAGCTTCAGCTCACCATACGCATCGCGAACGTCAGGATAAGCTCGCAAGTAATCCCGGAAGGCAAGGTGTCTTATGACATCCGGATTCCCTTCTTCAAACACATGCACGTGAACCGTCCGTTCTTCTTCTCCTTTACGGAAATAGCGACGCTTCGGAATCCCATATTCACCAAGTCCACGGTACCCGAGTGCCTCCATCCGCTCCGTGTAGTCATCGACTCGTTCGATGTCCCGTACGACCGGCATCATGTCGATGATTGGTTTTGCCGCCAATCCTTCGACCGATGTGCTTCCAATGTGATGGATCGCGACAAGCTCCTCTTCGAATAACCGACTTAATTTACCAGCCTCTTCTTCAAACTTTTGATTCCATGCCGGATTGTATTTCACTACTTCAACTTTTCGCATGATTCGTTCCTCCTTTTTTAAAGAACTCTTTATTCTCATCATACCCTTTCTAAACATCGCTCGACATGAGGGATTCCACTTCAAATGGTTTGTACACAAATAAAATGGGAAACCTTATATTAATGACTTGAGAACTGGAGAGTGAATGGATATGTTGACTGAAGAACAAATCGAAACGTTTAAAAAACGATTATTGAAAGAAAAAGCAAAAACCGAAGGATACATGGATAATCGGGAAGAGACATATGATGAAGGAGAGCTCTCTCATTACGACAACCACCCTGCCGACTCGGGCGAAGAGCTCTTTTTACGGGAACGAGACCAAGCCCTTAATGAACTCGATGAAGAGTTCTTGAGTGACGTCGATAAGGCACTATTAGCCATTCAGAATGGGACGTATGGACAATGTGAGGTGTGTGGGAAAGACATTGAACTAGACCGTCTGGAAGTCATTCCAGAAGCCACCCTTTGCATCGAACACGCCCGGGCACAAGAAGAGGAAGAACACGCACATGAAGTCGATCGACCGGTCGAAGAAGATGTGTTGAACCCTAATGAGACAGCTCGACGCAAAGAGTTAGACGGAACGGATCAACCTGGTCAAAAAACGGACGCCTTCTCCCAAGTAGAAGACTACGGCAGTTCGGATACGATTGCCGACAGCGAAGGCAACCACGATCCTACGCGCGAACAGTAAAAAATGCCCTGACCTCATTCGAGAGGCTCAGGGCATCTGTCTGCTTAAAACGTGGCTTTTACCGGAGAAGCACCACCGAGGCGCTCTGCCAGTTTCATCGGGTCGACGGCATTCCCAGCTGAACTAGCCGAGAAAGTGTAGCCCCCTTTATGAATCTCAAAGTGTAAGTGCGGACCTGACGAGTTACCCGTGTTTCCGATTTGACCGATCGGTTCACCTTGGTGTACCGACTGACCTGTCTTGACATCCACTTTGTGCAAGTGTGCATACACGGTCGTCCATTTTTGACCATCTACGTTGTGTTCGATTTGTATGTGGTTCCCATAAGGTCCACTGGAGCTGACTTTTGTCACTTTTCCAGCTTCCGCGGCGTATACAGGTGTGCCTGTTTTGGCAGCAATATCGAGACCGTTATGGAATGTGTATCCGAACTGTCCACTCGCCGAACCGAACCCTTGAGAGAGGCGACCTTCCGCCGGCATTAAGAACCGATCGGGTGCCATCGCTTCATACTGTTTCTTCAAATCACTCAACTGATTCGTTTGTTTCTTATATTGTTTCGACTTTTCGTCATATGACACTTTCACGTCTTGACGTGTCGCTTCAATTTGCTCTTGTTCTTCTTTCAGTTGCTCCAATGCTTCATTTACTTGGTTTTTCTTTTCAACAAGCTCTTGATGTGCTTCTTCCGCTTCAGCGGCCTCAGCTTTCGCACTCGGCAACACCGAAGAAACGACTTTTGCGAAGAGCGACTGTTCTGCAGGAACGAGTGACTCTTTCACTTCTTCTAATTCTTTAGAAGTTCCTTCAATTTTATCTCGCAACGCCTCCGCCTTATGATCGACTTGCTTCAACTTTGTTTGAATGGCTTGAATCGATTGCTTCGTATCTTTAACCTGCTGCTTCGTTTGTTGCAATGACTTTTCCGTTTGAACGAGGTCTTGCGGGGACATGTTGTCGGCAGATGCGGTTTGTCCTTGGAATAAGAGAACACCAACACCCGCTGTCATGATGAGTTGTTTCCACATATATATAATAAACCCTCCAAATTAATACATTCATGAGCTTCAAAAAAGCTACAAGTGCGAATATACCACTGGGGGTTAAAAAATTCAATATATGAAGTTTTTCATTTTCATGTCATACATGACAGCATGATGTGATATTTTCAAGTGTCACTTCACAAGGATTTCACTAGTGTTTTTTTGTATAGTATCCCACCCAGACGATACCACCGATGGAAAGGAGTGTTACACTCACACTAACTACTAGTATACCTCGCGACAGGTCGGGTGAAAGATTTGTTGTCAGCGCAATCAGGGTCGCGGTATTTCCACTAATCAGCGCAATGATACAGATGACCAACAACCGCTTCATCAAGCGTCCTTCACCATTTCAAATTGGGCAATCTCGTCTTGGACAAATCCCAATCGTCGTGCCGCTTCGACCCATTCAGGACGGTCTGATGTCAACGTGACATGAAGTGGCGATCGGCTCGCGGCCGCCCGCAATAGCCATTCCGCTTCTTCTGCTTGTCCAAAAACATCGAGCAAGACGTGATCGCGGTATAACAAAAATCCTATTCGATTCCCTTCTACGACTTTCACTAACTCAGCAGCTTGTTGGGTCACGCGCACATCGCGTTGCCAAATCGGAACGTGACTCGCCGCCGGATACAACTCATCAAATAACGTTTGAATCGGTTCATACGTCATGTCTGCGTTCGTTTCTAATGACACCGCTTGGAAGTAGAGGATTTCTCGAGTCGTTTCGTAACCTAGTCGTTCATAGAGAGACACTGCCGCATCATTGCCTTGAATGACTTCGAGTAAACGAGTGCCTACTGCCACCTCTTCAAATCGTTTCATCAATTCGGTCGCGACTCCTGCTTTTCGGACATGTGGGGCGACAGCAAGCCCACCACAACGTGTCTGCCATCCTGAATCAAGATGTGCAATCCCGGTTAACACGACACCGACAGGTTCTTCACCATCATAGGCTACAATGGAACGGGACGGCTGATTTTGATCACGAACAAGAAAAACATCTTCGAACGTCTGCTCATCAAATTGAAACGGAATAATATAATCAGAAAAACCGCTCATAAACGCGCGGTATAAATCTTGTAATGGTGGATTTTGACGGTATGTAAACTGTGTCGACATATAATTCCCCTTTCTGAATGAAAATCAATAAAGCCCGAAGGAGACTCCTTATGAAAATTACGCTCGAATATCGAAATGATACGCATCAATCGATTCTCAATACGTTCGCACTACCGACGGACCAAGAAAAGTATACGACCCTGCCCAAAGACATGGATGATCCATTACCTGATGGCGTTCATCCGATTGTCATCGTCGCATCGAAACCAGTCGGGATGTTCTTACTGCATGACAACGAACGCGTCATTTCCTATACGACCGAGTCGAATGCTTTGCTCTTCTCCGCCTTTGCTATTAACCATGAGGACCAAGGGAAAGGCTACGCTAAAGCGGCACTCCAAGCACTTCCGCAGTTCGTAAAGCAACATTTCCCTCACATTCGTGAAATCGTCCTGTCGGTCAATCTGAAAAACGAAGCCGCTTTCTCCCTTTATACGAACGTTGGGTGGAGCGATACCGGACGTCGAATCGGTGGACCGATCGGCGAACAACGTATTCTTTCCTTAACGATTTGAGGCATCCATTCGTGTCAAACTCTCAAATACGTTTTGCCAGTAAGTCTGACGATGCGGAACTAAATCGGCTTGCGTGACTTGAACAAGATGATTCGTCATCAGTGAGCGTCCCTCAATCGTGCACATGCGTCCTGCTGTGATCGACATCAGTTCATTTCTTTGAACAGCTACGACATCCATCACTTCCTGGTCGTCAAACCGAAGTGTTTCATCTTGATAGACGTAGCCGTACGTATGTGCAAACTCGCGATCAAGAAACTCGTCCAGTTCAATCACGTCTTCAAAGATTCCCATAAAGGTGAGCTGTTCGAACGTCAATGACAGTCCGAGCTCTTCTTCAATTTCACGAACGCCATTCGCTATTGTCTCATCTGTTGCGAGGTGTCCCGCTGCCGTAATATCATATTTCCCCGGGAAATCCTGTTTATCCATGCTCCTCCGCTGAAGATAAATGAGGTCTTCTTTCCAGAACCAGCAGTGGAACGTCTCATGCCAATCCCCGTCAACATGAACTTGATTTCGCTCCTTCTCCCCTATTTTCCGGTGATTCTCGTCAAAAATAGTGAGGTGCTCCTTCATTCCGATACCCCATCTTCTAAAAAGTTGGATAATCCCATTCGTCGTATCTAACTCAACTTGAATGCCAATCGGGAAAACGTGTGATGGAAACGTGTGACCGATATCGACATTCGTCAAAATCGGAAAATCTTTTTCTCCGATGATTTCAAGCAACAAGTCGTTGAATGAGAAGGGAGCTGATTGATCTTGAAAATGCTCATGCTTCCCGATAATCAGACCCGAAATCTCATCAAACACACCCGCCAGCTTCAGCATACTAAGCGAACGTTCTTCTTCAGCCATCGTCTTAAACGAGTCTTCTAGGAATAGAATCGCACCTTTCAAATCGGGATAATAATCCGACTTGAAGAACCCAGACATCGTGTTCAGATTCCCGCCAATCAACGTTCCTTTTGCCTTTCCATCCTTCAGAGAAATCCATCCTTCATTCGGTTGGAACGTCTTGATACGTTGTTGCGTCGACCAATCGAGCATCTCTTCCGTCCATTCATCAGGGATATGTAACTGAAACGGAGCCGTTCGTTCTAAACAGAGGATGTCTTTGACATATTGCTCCCCCGTCTCGAACATCCCTCCGTATTCACCGAATGAGGGGACGATTGCCGGACCGTAAAATGTGACGACGTCCGTTTTGGCATAACAGGCCATCAAGATTGCCGTGACATCACTATATCCCATGATGATTTTAGGATGACGTCGGAGTTGTTCATAATCGATATATGGTAACACCGAGTTCGAATTTGTTCCACCAATTGTACTGATGATCGCTTTCACTTCAGGATCATGTAAAAATGCGTTCAATTCGTCAGCACGATCCCGAATGGACGAGGACCGATATCCTTCTGTTTTATATGTACACGTGCCCTCTTTCACCTTGAATCCCATCCGCTTGAGCTGTTCAACCCCACGTTGGTAACGCCCCTCAAACTGAACAGGTGCCGGAAAAGAAGGCGTAATGATCCCTATCGTATCCCCCACTTGCAACTTTGGCGGTTTAATTATGATCCCCACTCCCTCGTAACATCATTATGACCGCATTATACCGTAGGAGTGGTAAGTCATGCTTCAAAATAAATCAGGGTCTTCCGATAACGTTCTCACTTTTCGAACTTTCGCCGGGCGTCCTGTCCATCCGAGTGCCACAAAGAAAAATGCACCTGCGAGTACACCAAATAAAGCGGTCAACCCTACTTGAATCCCCACAAATCCATACTGTTCTCCCAGTTTCACGAGGAAGAGCGGTGCGAACAGGCAAGTCATACTGAGTGAAAAAAGACCTCCCCATACCCGTCGCTTTGCATTACCAATGGTGAACCAACCGAACCCGATCCATACACAAGCAACCAATCCTAGCGCACTAATCATCATCCACATGCCCACACCTCACCTTTTCGTTTTCCTTTCTATTCCCCATTTTTCTTGTGATTCCTACTATTTTTTCAAGTAAAGAGAGAATTTCCGGGTAAAGGTAAATTAGACAAGATGCGAAACGGGACAACAAAGGAGTGAGGTGTGCATGCGTTCACGATTAACCTTTGCCTTAATCTTTCTCGGTCTTTTTTTAGTCGCCGTTTATTGGATGAGCACGTGGAATGACAATATGGTCGAAGGACAGATTGAACGAATCGATATCCCCCAAATATTGATTGAATCTACCGAATCCTCTAAAGAAGTCACATTGCGTGTCATCTTAATCAATGATCAAACCGAAGTCACCGGCATCGTCAATAGCGTACAAGGGTTACAGAGCGGCCAACTGGTGACAATCGAGGTCATCCCGACGGATTCGAACTTGAACATCGCACGCACCATCGAAGTCACCGCTCCATGATTTTTTGAAATGAAGCGTAACTTTTCCAGAACTGTGGAATATGAGAACAGAATCATAAAAAGGAGTGATCGGATTGATTTCAAATAAATTACTATCTGGAAAAGTAGCGTTTGTGACCGGGGCAGCCTCCGGAATCGGACGTGCCGCGGTCATCCGCTTCGTTCAAGCCGGAGCAAAAGTCGCCATTGTCGATTTGAATGAAGAAGATGCGATGCGTCTCGCAAGCCTTGTCGGGGAAGAACGCGCTATCGGCATCAGTGCAGATGTGTCGGATGAATCCGCAATGAAAGAGGCCTACGAACGGACAATGGAACGATTTGGTCAACTCGATATCGTCTTCGCGAACGCCGGTCGAAACGGGACCATCACACCGATTGAACATTTATCATTGGATGATTGGAATGGCGTGGTGGAGACGAACCTCACTGGAACCTTTTTGACCGTCAAACATGCTATTCCTCATTTGAAAGAGAATGGCGGGAGTATCATTATCACTTCATCGATCAACGGGAACCGCTATTTTAAAAATTTCGGATTCAGTGGCTACGCGACGACAAAAGCAGGTCAAACCGGCTTTGCGAAAATGGCTGCTGCGGAACTCGCTCAATTCGGGATTCGTGTCAATTCTATCTGTCCCGGGGCCATCGATACGAATATTGACGATTCGACCAATCGAGACGATGCGTTGCTCGAAGAAATTGTCATTCCAATCGAATATCCACTTGGGAATCAACCGCTTGCCGGAAAATCGGGCTCCGCGAAACAAGTCGCCGATGTCGTCTTATTTTTCGCGAGCAACATGTCGAGCCACGTCACGGGCTCTGAAGTATACGTCGATGGGGCTGAATCGCTCTTGTAATCGAAAAGCAGGTCACCTCACCCGAGGCGACCTGCTTATTTAAGGATTGGACTTTTCATGACCGCTTTTTGATAGAACGGCTGAAACCCAAGCCGCTCCATGTTGCGACCGGATGCCGAATCGACCTTCGTCGTGACCGTCAACAGATTGCATTCAAGTGCTTTCGCTTCGGCAATTCGTTCCAAAATAAGTTGTGTCTGGTACCCTTTTTGCCGATACGTCGGAACGGTGCTCGTCAGAAACAATTCTCCAATCCCGTCTTGCGTGGCTAAAATCCCACCCGCTACGACAGCATCCTCTTCTCGCACGAGATAAGCATGATTACTCGGTAGTGCGTAAAAGCCTTTGGCTGTATCGACCGTCTCTTGAAGGATTGTGCCCGACTCGGCGAATCCAGCCGCAATGGCGTATGCCCACTCATGGAGTGTCTCATCCTTCACTTTTTCGACCTGGGTCGGTACAGATGTGGAGGCATGCTGTGTCAAATCCAACGTCCATACGTCCAAAAAATGATCGAGCGTGTAGTTACGTTCTTGCAATAAGCGGAGCAAGGAATCTTCCGCTAATGGGCAAACTTCAATATGTAAACGTGATACGTTCTTCCCACGCACCCATTTTTCCATTTGATGCAGGTCGTAAAAGCTTGTCGGCCGATTCAATCCGAATCCGACCGCAAAACTCATATTTCCCATTTTGAACACGTGCCCTTTTCCTTCTACGTGTAGTTCCGCACCTTCATAGGGAGGGGTTTGTTTACGATATCGAATGTAAGCAGACGTCCCCTCTGCTTTGATGCGTTCGATACGCCTTGCCAATTCTAAACGATTCACGCTGTTCCCTCCCTTATATATTCTATGTTGAGTGTAGCACATGTTCACGGTCGAATGAGATGACCGTATTGAATCAGCCGTTCCCGGACTGAAGGGACGAGTTCTACACACTCAAGGACCGTCTCCCACTCTTGTAATGTCACATCGACGACTTCATCTACTTGCAGTAATAGTTGTTCGAGGTCAATCGGTTTCTCGCACACGAGACAATACATATCCAAGAAATATGTGCCCCGCTCAATCGTTGTCACGAACCGGAGTTGCTCAGGCAATACATATAGTCCTAACTCTTCTCTTAGCTCACGGACCGCACCTTGTCGACTCGTTTCCCCAGCCAAAATCGAGCCGCCCGTCCCTTCCCACAGAAGCGGATACGTCTTATCCGGATGACGCTTCGACAGCAATAATCTCCCATCTGGATCGAACGTGAACACTTCGATGACCGTGTGAAACGTATGCGGCTCTAATTCATCCCCACGAAAGTGCGTTCGACCGAGCGGTTGCCGGTTTTCGTCGAGTAAATCCCATACTTCTCGATTCATGGACGAATCTCATCAATCACGAACGAAGAGGAACCTTGAATCTCTTCGATAAAGTGAGATCCGAATAGCATGGCTGGTGTAAAGCTTCCGGCAAGCATCCCACCCGAACCGAGCAACCGCTTGACGACGGCGAGCGCCCCGTAAACAGTGAAGGCATACGTACTTGCCGTTTGAATACGGACGACTACTTTTCGTCCTTCCTCATTCGTTGCTTCGCCCCATACGTACGTCGATGATTTTTCACGTACAGCCTCGTCTGGTCCCGATACGTTTTCGTCGACATAACGGAGCAAGCGTTCCTGCACGGCCTCTTTTCCGAGAATCGGGCTGAACCATGACAAAGCGCGAGCAGCATAGGCGGCCGCTGTCGGTACAGGAACCCAAGTCGTAATATTTGGAATGTCCGTCGTGTAGTAGGCGGTCGAAACGTCTCCCCACGGAATCGCAATGGCGGTACGGCTTCCGCGACCAAAATCAATCGTTCTCCGCTTTGCCCCAATTGGAAATGATGATAATTTGCCGTTCACACGTTCCACACTACTCGACCCTAGTCCACGAACGGCCGTCTTCATGGTTCCTGGTGAGATGCCGGCTGCCGCCGAAAAGCCAAGAGCGAGTGTTGTCGCATCCGGTATCAACTCTTTTAATTTCCGCGCGACACAGTCGGTCGGAATGACATCAAATCCGACACCCGAGCATAAAATCACACCACGTTCTTTGGCTTGAGCCGCTTGCTGTTTAGAATGGACATATTCGAACACTTCGATTTCCCCGGTAATATCTAAGTAATGCGTACCTGTCTCTAGACATGCCTCGATCATCACTTGGCTCGTATCCGTGAAAGGACCTGCACAATGAAGGACTAAATCTACATCGTGAAGCGCCTCGATTGCGGCTTCACGACTCAATGCGAAAATCGATGTTTCGCAACCCAGTTCATCTCCTAGGCGATGAATCGCTCTTGCGTTTCGTCCGGCAAGAACCGGACGCATTCCGTCACGAGCGGCTTGTCGTGCAATCAGCTCACCCGTATAGCCATTCGCCCCATAAATCATCCATCTCATTTTTACCCCTCCTTATGTTAATGTATCCTTGTTCGTTTCCCTAAAAGAAGTTGAATCGAACGAAAAGATCTTGGATGACATCGATGATATACACACTTCCCGTTACAATAAGCAAATATCCGATTGGGATGAGCAGACTTTTCACTGTTTGTAGTTTTGTTATGTCTCCCCGATGCTGTAGTAGACGATCCACCAAGTAAAACAAGGTCGCTGCGAGAAGACTGAGCCATGACAAGACGAGTCCGAATAGTATATGTAAAACAAACGAAGTGAACCACCTGAATCGTTTCGAACTGAGTCGATTCGCCAACCAGTCACTGCACCATGAGGTCACGACACCGTAGGTCAACATGATCGGAAAACTGACCGCTACATAGGCAACCGTCATCAAAAGGAAGCCATTCAGTACGCCACTCATCCCTCCATTTTCTCGTAGACCCATCATAGTGACCCCACACGCTAACAGAATCGCATAGACGGGCGAAGCGATGGATGCTGTGACGATTTTACGATTCCACATCTGCACTCCCCCTAATCCCTTCCAACTTTACACGACCTGTTCTGAAAACGCACAAAAACCAGCCTAAATTCAGGCTGGCTTCGCGATTTGTTAATTGTTTGCAACTTCTCCGGCTTTCATACGGACCGATTGCATCGCTTCCGTCCATGGAAGGAGTTGGTCGAGCATATCGTTTACCGATTGTGCTTGAACTTCTTTCGGAGCGAAATGCGTACCGTTCTCGAAGTCCGTGAAGAGTGAGAGTGCAGGATGGACACGTACGTGAGCGATTGACAATTCACTCAAAATGCCCCGTAAATGTTCTGTTGCCCGTGCTCCACCAACAGAACCGTAAGAGACGATTCCGGCTGCTTTGTTGTTCCATTCGACGCGTAAGTAGTCGAGTGCGTTTTTAAGAGATGCTGAGATGGAATGGTTATATTCTTGGACGATGAAGATGAATCCGTCCATTTGCGCAATTTTCTCCGACCAGGCTGCAACGCCAGATGCGTCCTGACCCGCTTCGCCGAGAAGTGGCAAGTTGTAGTCTGCGATGTCGATGACTTCATAGTTGGCATCGCCACGTTTGTCGGCGAGTTCTTTCACCCATTCCCCGACTTGTGGACTGACGCGACCTTCACGAGTTGATCCGAGTACGATTCCGATGTTTAACATAGTAGTTCCTCCTTGGTTATGTTGTGATGCATCTGATTTTCCAAACAAGCGATTTAAGAAACTCATTTCATGCCCTCATATTCTTTCTCAAATGTTTTCGTGCTTCTGACCGTATCGATTGGTCGTACCATCGCCTCGATTTGCGAACGTTTCGCTTCGAGGAACGGCGGGAGTGACAACTTCTCACCGACCGTCTCGTACGGCTCGTCTCCCATGAATCCAGGTCCATCTGTCGCCCATTCGAACAAAATTTGCGGCGCGACACGTGCATAGGATGATTCAAAGAAGAAGCGATCGACGTAGCCAGAAGTCGGCAAACCGAACTGTTGGAGACGTGCTGTCCATTCATCGAGGACGCTACGGTCTTCGACACGGAATGCGACATGGTGCACGGTACCGAACCCTTGACGCGCTTGTGGAGATGTCTCGTCGTGAATGACGATCACTTGCGCTCCGTTTCCACCTTCACCTCCTTCAAAGAGATACACATCACCTTCTCGCCCGATCTCTTTAAACAGCATCACTTGCTCCATCACTTGTTTGAAATATGTGATATCTGCGATGCGAATAAAGATTGGACCGAGTCCCGTAATCGCGTATTCAAGCGGGATTGGACCGTTCTTCCACGGCTCGCCCGACGCGATGCCTTCGTTGAACTCATCCGAGATGAGTTGATACGCCTGCTCATCAAAGTCGATGAACGAGAGCGTCTTCTTCTCGAACTGTTCTTGAATCCCTTCGTGCTCGACGCCGAGACGGTCGAAGCGACGGACCCAATACGTCAACGCTTCATCTGTCGGTACGCGGAACGACGTTTTCGCGATTTCATTCGTTCCGTGCTTACCTTTCGGGATACCTGGGAAGTCGAAGAAGGTCATATCTGTCCCTGCGTTTCCTTTATCGTCCGCAAAGAATAAGTGATACGTTTGAATGTCGTCCTGGTTGACCGTTTTTTTCACCAAACGCATGCCTAACACGTGAGTGAAGAAATCGTAGTTTTTTTCGGCACTACTCGTGATTGCTGTGACGTGGTGAATTCCTTTAACATGATTCATCATTCTCTCTCCTTTTATATCTTGGTTTCAAGATACATGATTAAAATTTTTTGCGGCTTCTGCCCGCTTTCCTATTTGTTTCAACTGTTCAATCGTTTCGTTTAATTGCATCCCTTCAAACACAGCGTTCATATGCTCCCTATGCTTAGGGAAAATATCTTGCATCAAGCGCTCTCCGGCATCTGTCAGCGCAGCGTATGTGATGCGACGATCGCTCGGACAAGCCTTACGAATGAGATATCCTTTTTCTTCTAACCGGTCCACGACGTACGTCATGCTTCCGCTCGAGAGGAGAATTTTCTTCCCGACGACTTGAATCGGTTGATCCCCTTTATGATATAAAAACTCGAGTACGGCGAACTCGGTCGCGTTTAACCCGTAAGACGCCACTTCCTGCTTCACCAGGTCTTGTAACGACTGAGAGGCACGTAACAGCACAGTAATTGTTTTTAGTGCATCAGATGGTTCCATCTGTCTCCCTCCTTTGTCCAAGAGAGCCATTAACTTAAATTCAAATATCTTTAATTCGAGATAAATATATCATGCGACAATTCTTCCGTCAATCGATTTGATTCAAAAAAATGAGACGGGTAGTTCCCGTCTCATTGCCCTCGCCATACGACTGTTGTTGCTCACTTAATTCCAATTTGACAGCATGTATACCAATTTTGTGCATCGATCGGGCGTAATGAAATCATGTCATTCTCCTTTAGTCATATGTCTCATTTAAGTTTCTTGCATAAAATGCGATAGCACGCCGGTACCGCGCGATGCTCTCGTCCGGTTTCGGACTTGCAAGCAGTTCAAGTAACGTTCCCGTCGCTTCTTCATGGCGACCGACGTTGTAATGGGTCATCGCTTGAAATACCTTGAGCGCCCCGTGATTCGGGAATTGCTCGATTGCCTCTTCAAATAACTGTTCCGCTTCCGTGTATCGTCCGAGTGCCCGATACGTACTGCCGAGTCCGAGATATGATTCCGCCAACTCTTCCCCCGTCAACCCGAGTCGGATGGCCCGTTCATAATGCGGGACCGCTTGACGTTCTTCACCGAGCGAGTCATAGCACCACGCACAGTACGCATGTAGCCTCGGATTCTTTTCATCTTTCCGCAAGAGCGACAGGAACAGTTGCTTCGCCTGCTCGAGTTGTCCCTCCTCACGGAGACGGACGGCTCGATCAAAGTCATGGTCTTCTGGCACGTCGGTCACCTTCTTCGCAAAATCTTCGTCTAACCAAGCTTGCAATGTTTCGTAATACTTTCCGATATGTACTCCATCGACGAGTGCATGATGGGCTTGGACGGATAACGGCATAACCAGACGCTCGCCTTGACGTTCGAACTTGCCCCAGGCGATGCGTGGCACGCTGTCATGTTGTTGCTGATGCGTCGGGTGCATGATACTCGTGAACGTGATCCACGGGACACTCGTGATATACAGTAAGTCGTCGGGCTCGTCATCCCCGACCACGACTTCATCGCCAGCTTGCTCCATCCGCGTCGTCACTTCCTGTAAGAATGTCGGTAAATCCTCATTGAACGTGGCCGCACAAAAGTTGAAGACATCCTCGTCTAACATGACCGTGAACGAGGGGTGGACCACCTCGTGTTCGACGACCTCTTCACCACGGATCCGATAGCGCAATTCCGGAATCGCGTTCGCCGATCTCACCGCACCGTATAAAAAGAGTTTGAAGAACGATTGGTTGCTCTCCTTGGCATATGTATATAGGTTCGTGACATCTACGTTTGCCGTCACGTTGAAATGTGGCGCATCAAACGCTTTGAAAAACTCGAAGTGCTTACGTCGTGCCCACGTCTCGATTTCAATTTTTTTCATAAAAACTCCCCCTCCTACGCTCTTACTGTAGCAGAGAGAGTGAATTCGCTCATAGCTTTTGTTTTAACTGTTCGTAATGTCCTTTTGCCAAATCAAAGTAGATGAAGTCTCCACGTTCGATCCGTTCGAGCGTCGCTTCGAACTCACGCCATCCACGTTCGACCTGTTCAGGCGTCAATTCGCCGCTTTCAGCCGCCGCCTTGAACTCATCCTCATCCTTTTTGACGATATCGCCATTTGGAAATACAAGAATATCGAGCAACAAGTCATCCATGTACGGAATGCCATTTTCTTCGCCGATTCGGTCGACGAGGTCGATATACCATTGCACGATTTCACCGTCAGGGTTGAACATGACCGTCACACCGAACGGTTCATTTTCCGGGAAATATTGGAGCCAAGCAAACCCGGCATCCGCCACGATGAATTCTTCCCCTTTGTGCTTTTTATATAATGGTGCGCGAACCTCATCGATTTGGAATAAGGCGACGACGCCTGAAAATTGTTCCGTCTGAACACGAATTTGCGCGTAGCGGTTCTTTAAAATCCGTTCCCAGTCTCGTCGATTCGCATACTTTCGTTTTGCCATATAGATCTCCCCTTTGGTCATCTCTATATGATACAGTTCGCCAGAAGAAGGAAAGTTCCTTGTTAGTCGTACAAATTATGCTGATTGAACCAAACGAGATGACTTTGCTTCAAGCGTTTCCGCTCGACCATACGGACGAATGCGTCTGTCGAGATGAAACGGTTCCCGGGATGGAGGTCGGCCAACATCAAGAGGATGAGGCGTGAACCTCGTTCTCCCTCTTGAAGAGAGATATGCTCCATCTTTCCTTCACCATTGAAGCGATTGATGAACAGTTCGACTTTACACTCCTCTTTTAAGAGACGAGTCGTCACATATGCGACCTGGCTGATGATCGACTCGAAGTCGTGATGTAATGTGTAGCCGGACGGCCCACTCAAGTCGACTGCGAACGTGAACGTGTCGAGCGACGTCTTTTGAAAGACTTTCGATTGGACTCGTCCAAGTTTCGCCGTCGCGACCCAGTCGATCTCTTTGACCGGTTCCCCTTCGTAAGGCTTCGAACCTAGAACCTGAAGTGGATTCCGTAAAGGTGATGCGGTCAAAGGACGGTCACCGAGTGCCAATCGTTTCGTACCGACCGGAGGATGTAACGTGAGGGACGGCAACACCGTCCATCGTTTCTCGATCGGGTACTCAAGAAGATACGTCCCGAGATGAAACGGGAGCGTCACAGCAAGTACGCACTCTTCGATATAAGCTGGTCCCCGGAATTCAGCCTGCACACGAAGCACGTGACGAGCCTGATCTGTCCGTAACGTCAAATCCAGACTGTTCGGGGACCGGTCGTGGTCTGGAAAGCTGAGCGCTGTATTGGTTTTCAAGCGAACGCGAACGGGAAGCCCGAGTCGTTCGATGACTTCACTTCCATCTAAAATCAGTTGTACCTCCGTCTCATCCCCGACAAAGAGAAGGGATTCGTGGCTATGTACGTGAAGCCGAAGAGCTTGTTCCAACTGTTTCCGTGTCCGTTCAAAGAACCAAACGATGCCCGTAAGTAAACAAAGCGCATATCCGACAATCTCCATGTACGGGACGAATACGAGAATCACTCCAGCGAATCCATAAACCGGAATCCATTGTTTCTGTAGGGCGTTATGTGTCGAGAACGTCATCTTCAGCCCTCTACCGGCACAGAGACGGTATCTAAGATGTAACGGATAATGTCCTGTTTCGTCGATTTGATGCCTCCTTCAAGCGTCAACGTCAGACGATGTGCCAATACATAAGGTGCCACGGCTTTCACATCTTCCGGAATGACGTACAATCGATCGTTCAGATAGGCATAACTTTGAGACGCTCGCATGAGCGCGATGGCTCCTCGTGGACTGACACCGACCTCGACAGATTGGTGTTCTCGTGTCGCATGAACGAGCCCGAGTAAATAATCGAGGACATCATCTTGAATCGATACTTGCTTCACTTCTTCTTGTGCGCGGCGTAACTCGTCTAACGTCGCAACCGCCTCCACGATTTTCCGTGTTTGACGCATGACTTGTAAGAGGAGTTCTCTCTCTTCCGCAACATCAGGGTAACCGACCGGAATCGAAATCAAGAAGCGATCGAGTTGTGCATCCGGTAACGGGAACGTCCCGGCCGATTCGATCGGGTTTTGCGTCGCGATGACGAAGAATGGTTTTGGCATCGGATACGTCTCTCCCCCGATGGAGACTTGCCGCTCTTCCATCGCTTCGAGCAAGGCAGACTGCGTTCGTGGAACCGCTCGGTTGATTTCATCGATCAAGACGATATTCGCAAAGATCGGTCCTTGTCGATGGTCGAACGTCTGCGTCTGCATGTTGAAATAGTCTGCTCCGATCACATCAGACGGTAACAAGTCGGCCGTGAATTGAATCCGGGAAAACACCCCGTCGAAGCTAGCCGCAATTGTTTTGGCAAGTAACGTTTTTCCCGTGCCTGGCACATCTTCTAATAGAATATGTCCTTCCGCGAGTAACGCCGTACAACAGAGGCGTACGACATCCTCTTTTCCTAAATACACTTCGTTCAACTGTTTGATGACCTGCTCCATGCCCATATGACGACCTCCATTTTTTGTCTTAATCAAACTTTACCTTTTTATGGTAAGATAAACAACAAATAGTCTGAACATTCAAAAAGGAGGTAACTTCTTGCGCTGGACGAACAAGTTTTTTCTCATGATTGCCGCCACACTTCTCGTCACCTTTAAAATGATGGTGGTTGCGACCGGGATATTCGAATGGCTCTATAACCCGGAAACGATACCGGTCGAGGAAAATAATAGTCCTCCTACGAATTTCAAATCAGATGAAGACAGTATGCTTTTAATAGATGAATCTAAAGCAGATTATCCGTATGAATTAGATCCTCGAAAAGGAAAAATAAAACCTCTTGAGAGATTTACGGGCTCTGGAGAGTCCACACGACGAAATCTCGGTTTATTGGTCGCTTTGATTGCATTCTGTTTGCTCGGTTTTTATGTCTATCGAAAACGAAAGCAACGTTTGGCGCGCGCACGAGATCATGTTGATTCAAGCATAGACCCGCTTGTAGAATCGCTACAAAACAAGAACGCTTCGTCCGTTTCGACGCTCACAGCGTTCACGAACGTCCCGATTCGCGATGCGCTGATCACATTTAACCAATCTCTCGTACCAGCCAAGCGATTGCGTGCTCATGAGACATTGCAAGAGTGGTTCCAACGCATCGATTTACCGATGAACCCGTCCGTTTATCATGCGGTTCGCTACGGCACCTCTTCAGGTGTGACGATTTCTGAAGAAGATACACTTCACTTCAAGAGAACACTCGATACCTACGCGACACGTCCTCACCCCGAGTGAGAATGTGCACAGGTTCTGCTTTTTCACAACGAATGATAAAATGGTGGAAAATGTAAGTTGAGGGGATGAAATCATGAGGCGATGGACGATTTTCGGATTAAGTGCACTTTTACTGACGGGTTGTACGGATACAGTGGCAGACAATCCGATTCCGATCGAATCACCCGATGAACCCATCACCGAATGGACACGTGAGGACTTTAAAGACGTCTATGACCAATATGAACAAACGAAACCGCTCCTTACTGCCCTTGAACAACAAGGAATCAAACCGTTTCGGGAGACGTTCGAACGCGTCATCATCGCAGGCAACGGCCTCGAGCATACGTATGCGGATATTTACCCATTCAAGCTCGATGACGGGACGTATGCTACCATTTTCGATAGTCAGGACGGAACGGTGATCAACGGCTCTGAATCGGTCGCTCCGCTATTTTGGCAAGAGGAATCCTTCCTTCAATACGTCGAAGAGATTGAAAATCGGAAATTCGGTACAAGTGCCCCACCTACCGATGTCGTCCTCACGCAGGATGAATTCCAAGCGGTCTATGACCGCCATGCCTACACGTCAGCTCTCCTCGTCGAACTCGATGAAGCGGGCGTCGAACTGGCACGGGAGCCAATCGATGATGTGATCATCGCCGGGAACGGCGTGACTGAAGTCACTGCCGACTTGTTCGTATTCGATGTCGAGAGCGGATATGCCATCGTATATGATCAGGACGGAGAAATTTTAAAAGGCCCCGAATCCATCTCACCGCTCTTTTGGAACGAGAAGGACTATGAGGACCTGTTAGCCAAGAATGAGGGATAATTTCGCCCCTTTTCCGATTTTAGCTATGCTATACTCAAATCAATAAACGACCACTAGGGGAGCCTTCGGGCTGAGACGGCATTTGCCGGACCCTTTGAACCTGATCTGGCTCATACCAGCGTAGGGAAGTGGCTTGGGATACGTCTCTGTATGTCCACGCCATTTTTCCGTCTGGAAACGTGGCGTTTTTATTTTGAAAGGAGACTATTCATGCGTATTCAACAACTCACTTGGATGGCAATGCTCGTTGCCATCGCCGTCGTCGGTTCGATGTTCATCTCGATTCCTACAGGTGTCGCCCGCGCTTATCCGATTCAACATATGGTGAACGTGATTGCCGCAGTCACCGTCGGTCCAATCGGAGCCGTTCTCATCGCTTTCGTCACCGGACTCATTCGCGTCATGACCGGTACAGGATCACTGCTCGCATTCCCTGGTGGCATGATTGGCGCGTTTCTTGCCGGCATGTTCTTCGTTCGCACGAACCGCGTCTATGCGGCCGCTCTCGGAGAAATCATCGGGACTGGGGTTATCGCTTCGTTGATTGCCGTCCCGTACGCAAAACTGTTGATGGGTTCGACGTTCGGTGCATTTTTCTTTGTCCCGGCGTTCCTTGCCTCTAGTTTGACGGGTGCGCTTCTCGGTTGGCTCGTCTTGTCGCGTGTCAAACAGTTGCGACCGAGCGTACTCAAATAAAAGCTCCCTTTTTGGATGAAAATGGTAAACTATAGACAACATCTATAGAGGAGGGGTTTTATGTCTCGTTTCAATCAACTTGTAGCGGGTGGTATTTTGTTGTTTTTGTCCGGACTCTTATATACGCTCGAACGCATCGCACTCTACATACGTTGGTACGCCGAAATCTCAACCGGGAGCTGGTTGGAAAAACCGACGTTTGTCGATCCATTTCTCCAAAACTGGTTCGTTACCTTGTTTCTCTTTGCCGCTATCCCCTTCTTCTTGGCAGCTATGAATGTCACGCAAAAAACAAGTCCATCCGAGAATCCGACCGACTCATGACGGTCGGTTTTTTGTATGATAGACCCAAATCGCTTCACCGTTCCATTCATCAATTAAGCCACTGTCGAAAAAGCCGTTCTTCGCATAAAATCGTTTCGCGGCTTCATTCTCTTGATGGAGACTGAGGATGATATCATCCACGTCGTATTGTGTCTGGATGAATTCCACTGCCATGCGTAGGCACTTCGTTCCAACGCCTTTCCCCTGTTCGTATTGATCAATCATGAAACGGTCGAGCCACACGTAACGTTCTGACTGGTTCTCCGCTCCGACCATCATAAAGCCAACCGCTCGCTCGCCTTCATAAAATGCAAAGCTCTGCCAATTGTATTTCGTATCCTCAATCATCTCTCGAAGGGATTCGGCATTCGTCTCGATGAATCGAGATTGTTTCTCGTCCACTGTCAGGGCGATGACCGCCTCTCGATTGACTGCATCAACCGGTTGAATCGTGATTTCATTTACTTTCATATGTTCACCTCATTCTTTTTTTAGTCCTTTTCTCTCTTTCATACGCTTTCTCCCGTAAAAAGTTTCTTCTCCCGTATCTTCGAAAGCATGCATTCGTTACACTAGACGTACGAGACCCGGATGGACATACGATCAGCCTCATCTCAGAAGAATTGACTTCTCCGTTCCACCGTGATCGAGTGAAAGATTTGCAAACGAAAGGAAACAACCAATGAAACAAATCCATCATATCTGTATCCAAACCCCGGATTATGCCGCATCGAAGTCATTTTACGAAGCGCTCGGTTTTGAACTCGTCCAGGAGTCGCCAAACTTTCATACGCGTGACTTCAACAGTTGGCTCAAACTCGGTGATTTTTATATTGAGCTCCAGACTGCTAAAACAGATGAAACGTTACAAGACTACTCGAAACATGTGGCCGGTCCCGTCCATTTCGCCCTCTATGTAGATGACCTCAAAGCGGAAGTCGCACGACTCGAACAACTCGGCGTCACGTTTTTACCGAAGCACGGTGGCAACATCTACTTCGTCGTCGATGGACATTTAAGTAAATTAAAAGCACCGGAAGGAACCATCATTGAACTGCGTGATACGTTCGAGATTACATAATCAGAGCTTCACAGTTATCTAACAAAACCAGGTCCATGTTTGCATGGGACCTGGTTTTGTTATGCACTCTTAAAGACATAGATGTCCTATTTGAAGTAAAACGAATATATCAACTCGGTCATGAAAGCTCACGATTTTTTCTAAATGACCGTTGAAGTGAAATGAATTGTGCGACCAGAAGTAACCCATTTGAAAGAAGTGTCATTGCTAACAAGTCCACCCAAGAGTAAATCACTACACCTGTCACCTTTAATGCTATTGCCACTCCAGCAAACAAAACAGCAAACTTCGATGTGGAACCAATCAGTTTCCTTAGTTCGATTTTATATTCAGATTTCTCAACAACGTTTGTATACTCCATACCTGAGAGAATATAGCGAATCCATACATAGAGACTTAGAATTGCTATAACACTCAATAAAATATATGAAGACTCAGTGTTGAATATACCTGAAAATCTATTCAATAGAACGACTACTCCCAAAAATCCAATGAACAAAACGAAAGCCTCGGCTATAAAGTACAACATCCGCCTTTCTTTATATTCGTCATTTGGTAAAAACATTGTGACCCATGATTCTTTCATCTTTTACTCCTCCCAGAATAAATCATTTAACGTGACGCCCAGAACCCTCGCAATGGCAATACAGAGTTTCAAAGAGGGATTATATTTATTCGATTCGATCAAACCGATTGTCTGTCTAGTCACACCGATCGCCTCTGCCAAATCGGTTTGAGTAAGATTCTTTTCTACTCGATGTTCTTTTACTCTATTTCCCATGTCTGTCTCCTAATTTAGTTGCGCAATACCTAAAATGTAATATATATATTCCATTAACGCAATATATATATTACATATTTTTGATTACGAATGAATCTCCATCACACTTTCTACGTTTTCTCTGTTCATAAGAAAGGAAAGGATACAGTAACTACATTTTGAGTTAGGAGATCACTAATGAAATATCTCGATTATTGGAGCTACTTGTCACTCTCTCTGGCAAAGCTCTTCTTTTTTAGCTGGTTGACCGCGACGGCGTTCGACTTCTCATTCTTCCTCATCAATTTGGCGACGATTTTGCTCCTGACGAGTTGGGCACTCGCCGTGTCTTATCCGATCCGCCGATGGATTTTATACGTTTCTCTGTTCCTGCATAGTACCCTGCTCGTCTCGGACGTCTGGTACTATCGCTATTTTGAAGACTTATTATCCGTCGCCTTACTATCTGATATCGGGCAGATGGGAGATGTCGGGGGTGGCTTCTTGACGCTCATCCGCCCAATCGATGCGTTCTTCTTCATCGACCTCATCATCTACGGTTTGATTTTGCGTTATATGAAACGTCATCCTGTCCGTGAAGGGAAACGAAACGGAAGACGATTGGCGCTCGCTGGCTTCACACTCGGATTTCTTCTCTTCACAATCCCGCTCACCCTCAGTTATCAGCGTGGAGAAAAGTGGATCGCGGACGACCCCATATCGAATATGCGTGAATACTATCATCTTGGATTTTGGGGCTATCACGCGATGGATGTCGCCCGAGGCGTCGAACGTGCTATGGGATGGAACGAAGCCCTGACAGAAGAAGAGCGTTCTCAAATTCAAGCACTCTCTTATCAAGAATTAAGTGCCCCAAGTCCAGATACGAACGTTATCGTTTTACAACTCGAATCATTCCAAACATCCGTCATCGATCAACAGATTGATGGACAGGAACTGACCCCGAATTTGAACCGACTGCGACGTGACATGCTTTACTTCCCGAACGTGTATCATCAAACGCATGAAGGGCGAACGTCTGATGCAGAGTTCATCGTCAACACGTCACTTTATCCTGTCAAATCTGGTTCCGTCTACACGCGTTTCCCGGGAAATCAATTCAGCGCGCTCTCTCAATCCTTGAATGAGGCGGGCTACGATACGGCAGCCATGCATTCGTTCCGAAAAGACTTTTGGAATCGCGATGACTTTTATGACAATATCGGGTTCAATCATTTCTTTAGCGACAAAGACTACCCCGATCAAGGCATCATCGGGATGGCACTCAACGATCAGGAATTCTTAAATACGTCGGTCGGATTTATGGAAGAGTTGGATGAACCATTTTACGCATTTTTAGTCGCTTTAACGAGTCATACACCGTACGATATCCCGGAAGACGAGAAGCGGTTGGACCTATCTGATATCGACGATCCCCTTCTCGAAAACTATTACCATACCGTTCATTTCGTCGATGCCGCTGTCGGTCAGTTCATCGAACGATTGAAACAAGATGGTTTCTGGGATGAGACGCTTCTCGTCATGTATGGTGACCACGATAGCGGTCTGACGGCACCAGGAGAAGAGATGGCTACCCTCGAAGAAGTGAACTCGACGGTTGACGCGTTTCAACTTGACCGTGCTGTCCCTCTCTTCATCAAACCACCTGGACCGACGACAGGAGAAGTCATGGAGGCGAGTGGTGGACAAATCGATATCGCCCCGACGATTCTCGATTTACTTGGAATCTCTCCAGCATATATGCTTGGCGACTCCTTATTGAATGATACGTCAAATCTAACCGTCTTTCGGACGGGCGCTTTCCGATACGAAGATTATTACTATGAACCAGACTTGACCGAACGTGCTGGTAACGGCACATGCTATTCCATTGAGACGGAAGAACAAGTCGCATTCGATCGATGCGCCCCTTACATCGACCGCGCGGCCAGTCAGCTCCGGCTCTCGGATACCATCATCGAGAAAGATGCCCTCTCGCAAATGAGTCCATGAAAAAACTCCCGAGCTATTTGTTTCGGGAGTTTTGTTCAGTAAGCTTTACGCAATGTCGCGATATCAAGCTTTTTCATGGGCAGACATGCCTGTACGACCTGTTCAATCTGCTCTTGCGAACCTACCGTCATCATCTCTTCCATTTCCCACGGGATGATTTGCCAGGAGACGCCATAGCGATCTTTCAGCCAACCACACTCCTCTGCTTCCGGTACAGCCGATAGCCGCTCCCAGTAGGAATCGACTTCTTCTTGCGACTCACAAAAAGCGATGAGCGACTGGATCTCGTTAAACGAAAATGTATGATTTTCATTACTGTCCATCACGACAAATTCTCGACCGGATAAGACGAAACGAGCATAGTTGATTTTCCCATCAAGCTCGTCCCCGTCTTCTTCCGTGTATCGTACCGTATGTCCGTCCAATACATATGAATCTTTGAAAATAGAGATCCAATCGTTCATCGCCGCTTCAGCATGACCAAAGACGTCCCCGACGAACAAAAAGCATGGGGTCACCGTCTGGATGTCCATCCCGCCGCTATGCATGATTTGCCAGGATACCCCGTGCTTGTCTTTCAACCAGCCATAGCGCGCGCTGAAATCATACGTGTCAAGCGGCATGAGCACCTCTGCCCCCTCACTCAATTCGCCCCAAAGCGTATCCACTTCTTCCGACGTCGGGAACGTGACCATGTACGAGATGGAGGGATTGCGGTCCTTCAACGGACCCGCCCCAAGCAGTTGCAAGAACTGTCCCGACAGCGAGACGGTCACAATCGTCGTCTCACCTGAAGGCGTATCCATCAGTTTCGTCGTATAGTCGATGAACGAATCGGGAAACTTCGAGACGTACCACTCCGCAATCGCTTCGACGTGACTTTCGAACCAAATACACGGGATAATCGATTGGGTAATCATTAGATTTCCTCCTTTCAGACTTCACGTAGACGATACACGTCTCTCACGGCGAGCAATGTCTCCACTCGTTTCCGGTACGCCTGATAATGGGCTGAATGGATATGCGCGTCGAGCGCCGTCTCGTCCCGATATTTCTCATAGAACACGAACGTGCCCGGGGCATCGATTGACTCATGGAGCACATACGTCAAACATCCTTCTTCTTGTCTCGATGGGGAAATGACTTCATCGAGCGCTTGCCTTAACTCTTCCTCTTTCCCCGGATATGCCTTTAATACAGCGGTAATCACGATTTCCATTGCAAATTCCTCCTCCGTTTTACATGAACGCAATACTTTTCCCGTTTTAGAAGAGATGTATACGCAAATGGACACGCCGATTTGTAAAGGCGTGTCCATCGTTTAGACGAGTTCGTTCGCAATCTCGTTCAGTTCTTCAATTTGATCTTTCAACGAAGCTAACGCTTCTTGTTGTGAAATCGTCAACACATGAACGTCTTGGCTGTTCGTTTCGAGTGCCATCGTCAACGCCGTCATATCACCCGTCACTTGATGGACTTTGTGTAATTCTGCGGCGGCGATTTGGAGCTGACTCGACGTCTCATCTACTGTTCCTGCGACCGTATTTGTCGTTTGAATCATGGAAAGGATCGACGCCCCACTCTTACGGACTTGTTCTTCCTGCGTCGATAGACGTTCTGTACTGCCATCGATGGCACGTTCCGTCACTTGTACCTCTTGCATGACGAGTTGGATAATGTCATTAATCTGAGCTGATGCTTGTGCCGTTTGAGCGGACAAATTTCGAATCTCCGTCGCGACGACGGCAAACCCTTTTCCGTGTTCACCTGCTCGTGCCGCCTCAATTGAAGCGTTAAGAGACAACAAGTTCGTCTGAGACGAGATTTGCTGAATCGTATCCGTGATGGTCCGCACTTCTTGGAAACGCTCCGCCAATCCTTTAAAGGCTAGATTCACTTCACTGATACTTAAGTTCAGCTCAGCAAGCGACCGTTCTGTCGAATCCATATTGTCATGTGATAGTTGAGCGTCTTGTAAGACACCGTTCACGTGCGAGGTTGTTTCTTGAAGCTGTTGTTGCATCCGTTCAAACGCCTGTACAGTGGATTGAATTTGTGAGGCGACATTCTGAATCAAAACTGCTTGTTCAGACGTTCGTTTTGTCATCGAACCAATTTGGGCCGTGACTTGTTCTGAGGCGTTCGTGACGGAATCAACGGAATCATTCATTGTAAATACCGCGCCATGAAGCATTGTCGCACTCGCTGTCGTCTTCGCCATGTTGAGTTCGACCTCACTCGCATGCTGTTCAGCTTGTTGTTGTTGTGTAAACGTCTCGTGTAATAATTTTGCCCCAAAGAAAGAAACGAAGTAGGCGCCAGACAAAGCCATTGTGAGCACAGTGAACCAACTGACGAAATCGAGCGGCGTTTCAAATGAAAAGCGCCCAATCAATACAGCTCCGACCGATACGATAAGCGCGAGAATGCTGCCGTACAGCACAAGATGCCGATTCAAGTACATCAACATCAATACGATATACAGAAAGACGATATTTTGAATCGCCGCACCGGGCAAGGTATAAATAATCGCTGAAGCAGCGATATACATGAGTGTGACCAGACCGTACTTCAACCACGGCTTTTCTACGTAAAAGCGATAACCGAGCCACGCTCCAATCTGAATAATTGTCCCTGTCATAATAAAACGCATGGCGTCCTGTCCAGCTAGCTCACCCAACCAATATAACATCCCCATAATCGGGTAAGAAAGGAAAAACAAAATGATTAACATCCGCGATACGAGTAACGAGCTCATTTTCTCAAAATGATTTACCATGATTGTTGCCTTCTTTCAATAAAAGTAAGAGTCTATATATATTTCGGCACATGCTGAAAATTTTTAAGTCCATTTCTCGCAGTTTTGTATTGACTCAACAAATAAAAATAGGACAACATATGCCAGCATTCGCTGCACTTGTTGTCCTCTGAATCCCTCACAATTATCTATCTTCAACTTTCCGTTTAAATGGCCACCATACCCCGTCCCCGAAGGAGACCGTGATTGCTGGGATGAGCAGTGGCAACACAATCAATCCGTATAACAACAGTCCGGTGATAACGATCGTCGCAATTTGGACGAGACTGAGTACGCCAGACGGGATCATCGCCCCGAACGTCCCAGCGAGGATGACGGCGGCGGTCATGATGACCGTCCCCATTTTCGTCATCGAATGGACGAGCGCATCGCGCACCGTCATCCCGCTAAGCGACTCCTCCCGGAACCGGTCGAGCAAGAAAATCGAATAGTCGATGCCAAGGGCGATCAACATGACGAACCCGAAGAACGGGACAGCCCAACTGATACCGTCATAGCCGAGACCTTCGACAAAGATAAGCTCCGTGATGGCCGCAGACGTATAATACGTCAATAAGAGCGAACCGATCATATAGAGCGGCATGACCATCGAACGGAACAACACCGTCAAGACGATAAAGAGTGTGACGAGCATGATGGCGACCGTCCGATTGAAGTCGCTCGTCGACGTCTCATTCAAGTCGCTGTTAATACTTGAAATACCGGCATATCCGATCGTCGTATCTTCGAACGGCGTATCCGTGACGACCCGGTCCATCGTCGCTTTCACGGTCTCGACCGTGTCAATCGCTTCTGGCGAATACGGGTCCATCTCTAAGACGACCTCGAGCTGAGTCGCCATTCCTTCATCGAAGACATATCGTTCGACTGCAGGTGAGAACGCATCTGATGTGAGCGTCCCTTCCGGAAGATACACACCAGTCTCCCGAAGCGCATCTGCTTCACTCAACTGTTGTAAGAACGAAACGGCTTCGCCGAGACCAGACTCAATTTGTCCTAGCCCGTCGTTCGCTTCCGCGACACCTGTCGCCAGTTGCGCTAACCCGCTACCAAGTTCACCGACCTGAGAACCTTGTGCATTTAATGCGGACGCCGCTTCGTTGATTCCTGACTCAATTTGTGTGAGGCCAGCTGATACTTGACCGAGCTGTCCGACTGCGGCCGGGATGTTTTGAGTCGCTGTCAATCCTTGCCCAATGAGACCAAGTTGACCATTCAACTGATTTAGTCCCGCTGCTGCTTCTGCAAGCGGTGCCCCAGCATTGGTTGAACCGCTTGGTAGTTGTCCAACAATCCCGTTCAATCCTTGCTCAATCTCATCCAATCCAGTTTGAACATCCCCGAGACCCGTCTGCGCTTCAGACAAGCCATCGCTGACTTCACCGAGTTGTGTGTCGACATAAAAATCGTCGATGATTTCACCAGTCGGACGTGTGAGCGCACGGACACCATTCACACCTTCAACTTTTTCAAGCTCACTTGCAAACTTTTCGATATAGGGAACTTCTGATTCTGTAATGGCTTGATCTTGTCTCAAAATGACTTGTACCGGAAGGGATTCCCCTTGACCGAACCCTTCTGAGATCAAATTCAGTCCACGAACCGAATCGTAGCCGTCTCCAATCTCATCGACCGTATTGAACGAACGGGCATCGTCATATGTGAATAAGACAGGTACTGTGATCAACCCGACAACTAAAATCGATACGAACGGGCGATTGACCGACAATTGGCTCAAGCTAGCCCAAAGCTTGCTGTCATGATGCTCGCCTGCCTTTTTCGACGGCCAAAACAGTCGCTGTTTGAGCGTCGCCATAAAGAACGGGACGACCGTGAAAAGAATCAGCAGCAACACCGCAATACCGACTGCGACGGCGACCGCTGATTTAAAGATTGGAAAATCAGCAAATCCGATGGCGGCAAAACCGACGAAGACCGCGAGTCCACTGATGAGGACCGTCCGTCCTGCCGTCTTGTACGTATTGACGATGGCGTCTTCGATGGCATGTCCTGCACTGAGTTCTTCTTTATAACGGCTAAGAAGCAGGATACAGTAGTCTGTCCCAATCCCGAACAAGATGGCGACAAGAAAGATCTGCGTGTAGTTCGACACCGGGAACCCGAACCAATCTACGAAGAACGCGACAAAGGATTGACTCAATAGATAAGTGAATCCGACCGCGATGAGCGGGATGAACGGGGTCACGATGGAACGGAAGACGAGAAGGAGTAATCCAAAAATCAACACGACCGTGATGATTTCTGTCTTTTTCAACCCTTCCTGTGCACTTAGATTCACATCATTGTTAATGATTTCTTCCCCGGTGATATATACTGTCTCCTCTTGCGGGAGCACGTTTTCACGGACATCATCAGCAAACGCATTGATTTCTTCCGTCGTACCTTCTACCGTGATGGGGACGAGGACGATGCGTCCGTTTTCTGAGACAAGCTGTGCCTCTGTCTCCTCGTTTTCGAACGGATCGAGAACATCTGTCACGACCGTTTCATTTTGTTTAAGTTCTTCGATGACACGCGCGACATCTGTTCGCTCCGTCTCTCCGATTGATTCAAACTCATAGACGAGGGAGATGGTCTTGTCACTCTTCCCGGCTTCATCTAAAATCGCTTGTGCGCGTTGTGAGTCCATGTCGTCCGCAAGTTGGAAGCTCCCTGCCTCTTCTGCTTGTTCCGTTAAGTTCGGTGCTGCGACAAATAATGCTGCCGTCAATGCGATGAGGGAAATGAAAATTCCCCAGCGCCATTGAATGATTTTATGCATGTGTTATTCCTCCCCGATTCGGAGCAATTGCTTTATTTTTCGGAACGTCCGAACAAACTGCTCGATTTCAATTTCGTCTACTTCTCCATCGATGAGGGATTCCACATATCGATAGACGGCACCGTCCACTTCTTCGACGAGCCGTTTCCCTTCTGGGGTCAATTCAATCAATCGTTCCCGTTGATCTTGTCCTCGTCGACTCGTGACGAGTCCTTTGTCGACCAACTTTTTCAGGCGATTCGAGACCGCACTTTTATGGACACCTTGTTTTTGCGCCAATTGCCCAGCAGGAGTCGGTCCAAACTGATCGAGTAACTTCAACAGTTGGAGCTGTTCACGCGAATACTCGCGCCATACGTTTCCCTCCATCGCTTCGATGACATGTTCCGTCCCATGGAACATCACTTCTTCAAACAACTGCACCGCTTCACGCATCAATGCTTTCATTTTTAGTTTACCCCCTAAACTAGATGGTTATAGTTTATGCCCTAAACTAAATGGCGTCAAATAAAAAGACCGATAAGAGATGCCCTTATCGATCCATGTTCTTTTCGATGGTTTCTGCCACACGTAACCCAGACAGATAGGCACTTTCGAATCGCGTTCGTCCGGATGGATCATCAGCTTCAAGGAAGACATCCCCTGCTAAATAGATGGGATGATGGCTTACTTGATAAAACGGCTCATGCCATACATCTTTCGCTTGCGCGTAACGCCAACGTTTTAACTGCCGTGATTGGATACCGAGGTCTCCGACTTCTTCACGCACTAACCGCTCTATTTCAGCAAGTGTCTCTTCCTCCGGTCGCTCATACCACGCCTCACTCCACGCCTCCTCCATATAGACACTTACGAGTGGTGTCGCAGAGATTCCTTTTTGGCGATTATCGACGATTTTTAATACACCAGGTACCAGTTCTTGATCGAGAATACCGTCTGCTCCAATCTGTACATCACCGGCACATTCAAAAAGACCGACGAACGTCGGCGAATATACGAGACGAAGTAGCGCGGGTTTGATCTGGTCGACCAAACTCCCTAGTAGTTCGAATGACTGTGGAAGCGGTGCCGTCATCACGACTTGATCATAGGAACGCGTCGTCACGTCTGTCTTGACTGTGACGGTTCCGTCTTCTTCCACTTGAACGTTCTCCACTCGTTTATTCAACTGTACGGTCAAATCTTCAGCTAAACGCTTAGCGAGGGCATTCATCCCATTAATCGCGACATAACGTGGATAAGGGTCGGCATACCAGACTTGCACCCAGTTCGCATTCATCCACGACTGTACCTCTCGTTCGAGCTCTTCTCCACGCACCGTGAAATATACCGCTCCATGGTCGGCTCGTCCATCACCGATTCGACGCGTCGCCAAGCGTCCCCCGACGCTTCGACTCTTTTCAACCAATTCGACGTCATGACCTTGACGCGCGAGTTCACGCGCTGCGATGATTCCGCTCAGACCGGCCCCGATGATCCCAATCTTCATTCCGCATTCCCCTTTCTCTTCATGAAGATTGTAGCACGTTCCTTCAATTTACCCTCTGTTTGATATGCTTCAGGCTGGCTTGTTCCATTGTTCGTCGTACGCCCGACGCGAGTCTTCATACATGACAGCGAAACGCGAAACGACGAATGGACGAATGAGAACCGTCGCAATCGATAGGGAGAATGCAGCAAGTAAAACCGAATTGACGACCGTAAATAACGTGAAGCCAATCAAATAAATCGGGATGAACGGCAAAATTAGTTTAAATGCGTCCCACTTCTGACCATGCATCAGCGCGCGTGACTTCGTGATCGATTCTCTGACCGATAATGCTGGCTCATCTCGCAAAATAAAGTACGTGAACGCGTAAGAGAAGAACTTCATGATTCCTGGAACAATGAACAATAGTGTCCAAAGCGTCTGGAAGATGGCTAGTAGGATGACTGCAGTCACATGCTTACCAAATCGTTCTTTCATCGGTCGAAATACATCACGGAACTGCGCGTCTTGTCCGCGAATGATTGAAAGAATGACCCAGTGATACCCAATGATGATTGGATATAGCATGAAGGATACAACAATTGTACATAAAAGGAATACAATCGCCTGTACTGAATCGGCTTTCGCCCCGTAAAGTGTCGGATCGAGCAATGCGCTAGATTCTAATATAACGGCACAGAGAAACGACCAGATTAACAGTCGACCTCGTTTCCCATTAATTGCTTCGTGTGTCCGTTCTGTCCATGTTTGAACCATTTTCTAGTCTCCCCCTGAATGATTTATTTTATATACGCTATATCGTTCAAATACGTTTCATGTTCACACAAAAAAGCAGAGATTCACTCTGCTCGTTCGTCCGCTCGATATTCTAGTATGTCCCCCGGTTGACAGTCGAGCGCTTCACAAATTGCTTCGAGCGTCGAAAAACGAATCGCTTTCGCTTTTCCATTCTTTAAAATCGACAAGTTCGCCATGGTGATCCCGACCCGTTCCGACAGCTCTGTCACACTCATTTTCCGCTTCGCTAACATCACATCTAGATTCACAATCATCGCCATTTTTCTCACCTCAGACCGTCAAATCGATTTCTTGTTTCATATCGATGGCTCGCTTCAATAATTTCTGTAACAACTCAGCAAAGACGGCAATGACAAATGCGGCGAACACGAAGACGAATCCGATGACTAAAAATCCTGGCGAGTCGTCACGCTCAGCGAACCAATAGAAGAACGGGAGTGTCGCCATATAGATGGCCGTGATGGTCAACGCACAATATTTAATGACACGAAGTGCTTTCACCGACCGATAGGAGAATGCCTCATTCCGATCAATCAATCCAAGTAAGATGAATGACTGTGACAAGGCAACGAAAAAGGGAATCGCTGCTACATACATCCCTCCAATAATCGGTCGCATCGAATTCGCAATCCATCCTCCGCTCTCCACCGCCTCTCGCCAAAGGAAAGGGAGTAAAAAGATACATGCCGCGAGAATCGGGAGCGACAAGACAATCACTGCTAGTTTCAAAAAGATGGTTTCCCGTTTCATCTGCCAAACACCTCATTTAGTTTTATTTTCTTTATCATATGCCACGATTTATCGTTTATCAATAAATATTTAATGAAAAAAATAGACCACGAGATGTACTCGAGGTCTATCACATTCATTTCATTGCTTCTAATTCACTTTCGGTCACCCATTTATGGTTTGTGACCTTTTCCCCGTCTTCGGTCGTGTAATCAACCATGTAAACGGTCGTCTCTTCCGCTGTATCGATTGTCGCTTCTGCGCCGTCCATCCCTTCCATATGGTCGGCGGCCAATACGACCTCATCCCCTTCAGACAACGGTTCCTCATCTGGATTGTCCAATTCTTCGTGAATCACCCATTTGTGATCTTCTACCGGGTCACCGCCTGTTGTCGGTGTATAGCTGACGGCGTAGACCGTCGTATCATAAGCACCGACAATCGTGGCCTCCACACCTTCCATTCCTGGCATGTGATCCGCTGTCATCATCGCGGTTGATCCGACTGGAAAAGTCGGATCACTGGCTTCCATCAGCCCGTCTGGAACTTCTCCAGACCCGGAGTGATCCATCGCTGAATGGTCCATGCTTTGCTCTTCTGACATCTCCATCGATGTGTCCTCTGCCGTATCCCCACAAGCGGCCAATGATGTCGCGAGAATCACGACACCGAGACCTGTCATCCATTTCTTCTGTTTCATCAAATCTCTCCTTTGTTCATACTCATGTAGATTTTACCCCCTCTTTTGAAGAAACAGACGTTTTTGAGAACATTGCGATGATTTGTTAACTCATTGCAACAAAAAAGACCAAAATCCCGAAAGATTTTGGTCTTGGACATTATTCAACCGTTACAGACTTCGCCAAGTTACGTGGCTTGTCGACATCACAGTCGCGAGCGAGTGCTGCATAGTACGAGATGAGTTGAAGTGGAAGAACCGTCACGAGTGGCGTGAGAAGTGGTTCAACACGTGGAAGAACGAATGCGTCGTTCTCATGCTCCATTCCTTCCATTGAAATCGTACATGCGATGGCACCACGCGCCACAACTTCCTTGATGTTTCCACGGATGTTGAGGTGTGTGTGTGGTTGAGACACGAGCGTGATGACCGGTGTCCCGTCTTCAATCAAGGCGATCGGACCGTGTTTGAGTTCCCCACCTGGGTACCCTTCTGCTTGGATATATGAAATCTCTTTCAGCTTCAATGCGCCTTCGAGACCTACATATGAATCCAATCCACGTCCGAGGAAGAATGCGTTACGTGACTCTTTCAAGAACTTATCTGCAAGCTCTTCAAAGATTTCTTTTTGTGCCATGATCGAGTCCATTGTTGTCGCAACGAGTGCAAGTTCTTGCATGAGATCAAACGGTAGTTTCTTCCCGTTCGCACGAGCGATGTCGTATGCGAGAATTGCGAGGACGGCAATCTGTGCCGTGTATGCTTTCGTCGAGGCGACCGCGATCTCTGGTCCTGCGTGGAGGAGCATCGTCTCGTTCGCTTCACGTGACAATGTCGATCCTGCCACGTTCGTTAACGTGAGCGCTTTATGGCCCAATTTTTTCACTTCGACGAGGACGGCACGGCTGTCCGCTGTCTCACCTGATTGTGAGATGAAGAGGAAGAGTGGCTTCTCTGTCAAAAGTGGCATGTTGTAACCGAACTCTGATGCGACGTGTACTTCAGTCGGTACACCTGCAACGCGCTCAATCAATTGCTTCCCGACAAGACCAGCGTGGTAACTTGTACCACATGCGACGATATAGACGCGGTCTGCTTCCGAAACGAGTTCACGCACGCCTTCTGCGAGCTCGATGTCGCCGTTCTCGTTCTGGTAGTGCTGGATGATGTTACGGATGACGGCTGGCTGTTCGTCCATCTCTTTCAACATGTAGTGCGCGTACGTGCCCTTCTCGATGTCTGACGCATCGATCTCGGCCGTGTATGGTGCACGCTCGAGTACTTCGCCGTCGAGCGTCTTGATCGTCGCCGACTCACGTGTGAGGATGACGATCTCACCATCGTGGAGCTCGAGGTACTGGTCTGTCACCTGGAGCATCGCCATCGCGTCTGATGCGACGACGTTGAACGTGCCGTCACCAAGTCCGACGAGGAGCGGCGACTTGTTCTTGCCGATATAGAGGCGCTCTTTGTCCTCTGAGTCGATCATCGCGATCGCGTACGAACCGTGGAGGTCCGAAAGCGTCTTACGGAACGCCGCCTCGACATCGCCGAGCTCGACGAAGTGCTTCTCCATGAGCTGGACGATGACTTCTGTGTCCGTCTCTGAAAGGAACGGGACGTCGAGCGTCTTCTTGATGAGCTCGTCGTTCTCGATTACGCCGTTATGGACGAGCGTGAAACGTCCAGTCGTGCTTTGATGCGGGTGGGCGTTCGGCACGCTCGGTACCCCGTGTGTCGCCCAACGTGTGTGGCCGATTCCAATCGTGCCGTCTACTTCTGCTGGGATGATTTCGCGTAGCGCAGCAATGCGACCGACTTCTTTGTGAACGTTGACATTCTCATGCATCAACGCAAGACCTGCCGAGTCATAACCACGGTACTCGAGTTTTTCGAGACCTTTGAGAAGGACTTCCTTCGCTCCGGTATTCCCAATCATTCCTACAATTCCACACATAAACAAATCTCCTCTATTCTTCGATTTCTCGAAAAAGGAAACGGGCTTTTTCTAAGAGCTGTCAGTACACGCTTCTTTGTCCGTCCGGTCGCCCGGGCGTTTTAAAAGCATGCTTATCGTCGTGACAGGCGACGAGGAGGCATCCGCCGAAATCTCGATAACCTCCAACCTCGTCAACTCCGCAGAGTTCTGGCGCTTGTTCGTACTCTTGTGTCCTTCCGTTTCCAAGGTCACGCTCTTAATAGTACAAATCACACCCCCATTCGTCAAGAAAATCCGCTGTTTTCTCGATGACAAAACGGAAACAAAAAGGGAATCCGATGTGGATTCCCTTGTGTTATTCCCGGTTTCGAAAATTTTATCCGTCTACGCCGTAATCTTCGCGCACGACTTGTGCGATTTTTTCAACGTAACGGTCACACTCTTCCGCTGTCGGGGCTTCCGCCATGACACGAACGAGTGGTTCTGTACCTGATGCACGGACGAGGATCCGACCGTTTCCGGCCATTTCCGCTTCCGCTTCTTGAATCGTTGCCAAGACACGCTCTCCGTTCATCGCATCGTTTTTATTCGTCACACGAATGTTCACGAGCTTTTGCGGATAAACTGGCATCTCTGCCGCTAATTCAGACAGTTTACGCCCTGTCGATTTCACGATTTCTGCCAATTGCACACCAGATAACATACCGTCACCCGTTGTCGAGTGATCGAGGAAAATCAAATGACCTGATTGTTCGCCACCGAGTGTATATTGATGTTTTTTCATTTCTTCGACGACATAGCGGTCACCCACTGCTGTTTGAAGCGCCGTCATGCCCGCTTCTTCAACGGCTTTATGGAAACCGAGGTTACTCATGACCGTCGCGACAATCGTGTTGTCTTTGAGACGCCCTTTTTCACTCAAGTATTTTCCGCAAATATACATGATCTTGTCTCCGTCGACAATTTCACCGTTCTCGTCAATCGCAATCAAACGGTCTCCATCCCCATCAAAGGCAAGGCCCATGTCCGCTCCTTTTTCACGGACGAATTCGGCCAAATGCTCAGGGTGTGTCGACCCGACACCTTCATTGATATTTAAACCGTTTGGCGAGTTTCCGATTGTCGACACGTTTGCTTCTAAGTCTGCAAACAGTCGAGCCGCAAGGCCACTCGTCGCTCCATGTGCACAGTCGAGTGCGATATGAAGACCATCAAAGTCTTCTTCTACCGTTTGTTTCAACATTTGAAGATACTTTTGCGCGCCTTCGTAGTAATCCGATACGAAACCGAGATCTTTACCTGTCGGACGCGGGAGCGTATCTTCCGCAGCATCTAAGATGTCTTCAATTTCTTGCTCGGTCGCATCGTCTAATTTGAAACCATCGCTACCGAAGAATTTGATTCCGTTATCCGCCACAGGGTTATGCGATGCTGAAATCATGACACCTGACGTCGCGTCGAGCGATTTCGTCAAGTAAGCGACTCCAGGTGTTGAGATGACACCGAGACGCATCACTTCTGCACCGATTGAGAGAAGACCCGCAATCAATGCACCTTCAAGCATATGTCCTGAAATCCGTGTGTCACGACCGATCAACACTTTCGGCTGTTCGCCTTCTGGCAAATGTTTCGACAACACGTAGCCACCCGCACGACCTAAACGATATGCTAATTCCGCAGTTAACTCAGAGTTGGCAACACCGCGAACTCCATCTGTTCCAAAATATTTACCCATAAGATTAAATCCTCACTTTTGTATGATTGAACATCTTTATTGAATGGAAGATGTTTCGGTTTCTTCATCGACGCCCGTCAATTGAACATCGATTGTCTTTGGCGAGATCACGGTCACGCCTTTTGGTACTTCATAATCTGCATCGACCGCATGTGTTCCGCTCGGTAATCCAGTCAGATCTAACGTCACGTTGACACTGTTTGATGAGATGCTTTCAAGAAGGGAACGTTTGCCCGAGAGCGTTACGCTGACCACATCTTGCGTTTGAATCGTGAAATTCGTCCGGTCATATCCACGGACATTAATTGGAACGGTCAACCGAATCCGCTCTGTCAATTCACCCGTGTCATCTTTCGTCTCATCATTTGGACGAACGAGCACCTGGACTTCTACTTCTTTTTTACCGAGTGAAGTCGCTCCTTCCGGAAGACGAAGGGTAGCGGTCACTTTTTCCGACTTCGTTAAATCGTCAAGTTCAATCGGTTCTGTCTCCACTTGCTGGAGTTCATCTAGCACCGCTTTTGGTGCAAAGACACGGACTTCCGTCTCACCTAGCAACGTATCAACTAAGCGGAAATCGTCTGCCACCTCTCCGCTCGTGACGACCTCGATTGGAATCATCGCGCTCTCATCATAAATCGGTACGGTGACATTGATGATATTCGGATCGACTGACACGTTCAACGGATTTCCATTCGCATCTAAAATGGTCGGTGGAATTTCTCGTGTGAACGTCTGACTTTGATTGGCAACATCCACATTCAACGTGATTTCTTTGACGTTTTGAATCCGACTCGCACCACCTGTGACTTTTACAGTCGACGGTTCGATTTCGACATCGCCCGCGACTTTTCCGTCCGGTAATTGATCTTTGTTCAACAGATTCACGGACACAGGGACTTCAATCGTTTGTTTCCGATCGATATAGATTTCGACAGTCTCTCGATCTAGTTTGACATTGACGTCTCCGCCGAATCCACGCGCTTCGACCGGGACACGATGGAATCCGGTGCCAAGATTGGTCAAATCGACGAACACCTGATAATCTTTCACCAATTTCGTCATCGTTAAACTACTAGATGGCCCTTGAAGCTCGACACCCATCTCTTCCGGAACATTATATGCGACATACTGGACCTCATCAAAAAACACTTCGACCGGCACATCGAGCGTCATGGAACTTTGTCCGACGATTGGCAATGCGCTTGAGGCGTTATTCGAAGAACTGGTCTCAGCGACCATTAAGTATAAAAGGACGGCTAAAGCAAGTGCGATGAAGCGGAGAAACCACTTATGTTGTAACCACTGATCAATCACTTACTTATCCCCTCCTTTTTTGCCGAAGAACGAGAGGGTCGCCTCTTTTTCTTCGATGACGAGTTCTTGAATTAATTTATTGCGAAGCGCTTCTTCGTCTAGTTCCCGATACAAGCGGCCCGCGATTGCAAGTGAGACTGCTCCCGTTTCTTCTGAGACGGTAAGAGTGACGCTATCCGTCACTTCACTGACTCCGATGGCTGCCCGGTGACGCGTCCCGAGGGCTTTATCGATGTGCGGACTTTCCGAAAGTGGTAAATAGCAAGCTGCCGCCGCAATCTTCCCGTCCTGAATAATCATCGCGCCGTCATGAAGCGGCGTATTCGGAATGAATAAGTTAATAATCAACTGGGATGTGATATGCGAATCCATACGAATGCCGGTCTCCACATATTCGTTCAATCCCGTATCACGTTCAATCGCAATCAATGCACCGATTCGCCGTTTTGACATGTACTGTGCGGAACTGACGATGGCTTCAATCATTTGTCGTTGTTGCTCCTCATCACTCGTTCCCGTACGACTGAATAAGTTACTCGTTCGTCCGAGATGTTCAAGACCCCGTCTCAACTCTGGCTGGAAAATGATGATGATTCCGAGGAGACCGTACGTGATCACCTGATTTAGCAAGAACTGGAGCGTCTTCAACCCGAAGAAACCGCTCAAGAACCAACTGACTAGAATGATGGAAATTCCTTTAATTAATTGTACTGCTTTTGTCCCACGCACAATCATCATTAATTTATAAATGACATACGTGACGACGACGATATCTAAAACATCATTCAAATAATCGTACCAATGTACGTTTTCTGAAAGATTTAAAAATGAGAAAAATGATACTTGTTCAAGTAGCGGCAAATGCTCCCCTCCTCAACTACCTAGCTAAATCGTGCAAATTCCATTATATCATCATTTCTATAGATACGCATTGCGTCACGTCAAAACGAAACCAGATTGAAACGAAAAAAAGACGCCAGAAGCGTCTTTAGAAAAGTTGTTTTATCGAATACCAAATCCATTCGAACATCTGATCGATCTGTTCGAGTTCACCTGTCACTTGACCGGCACTTGCTAAATAGGCACGACCATTGACGGCTGTCGCGTTTCCATTGACGGTACCTTCAATCCGTAAATCGCCACCTTGGACCGTGATGTCTTTTTCAACCGTGACACCGGCCGGGACAATGACTTCATTCTCAGATACGATCACACCTGGTACTTTTGTATAGGTCATCGTCTCTGAAGCGCTGCTCCATAGTCCGAGTGTCGCACTAGACATCAAACTAAAGAACAGTACGGCCGCAATCAAACCTGGGTGCCGTTGCAACCATAGCATTTGTTTCGAGTGCGGTTTGCGTTCTTTTCGAACCGGTTTTGATAACGGTACGACAGAATCAGGTGCTGTCTGTGCAGGAGTTTCAGGTAAAGCGGCCATCACTCGAGCCGTAAAATCTGCTGATATTTTTGGACGAGGCAATGCTTTCAGTTCTGCGTCGATTCGTTCATATTGTAGATACGATTCATATAATTCATCGTCCTCTAACAATTGACGCAATTCGTCAGATTCTTCGGGCAAAACGCCATCTTCCAAATATTGTTGTACTTTTTCTTCAGGAGTCAATTGAACCCCTCCCTATTTTGAAAGATTGTTTTTAACATTTCTCTTCCCCGGAAGATCCTTGTCTTAACCGTTGCGACCGGCATGTCGATCATCACGCTGATTTCTTTAAGCGACAAATCATCCACATATTTTAATAATAACGGAATGCGATATTTGTCTGGAAGTTGCTTGATTGCCTCATGCATTTCACTTCGAATTTCGCGATGAACCACTTGGGCATCGGGTTGGGGCGCTTCATCAGCTAAGTGGTCTTGATAAGTCAAACCGTCTGTACCCGCAATTTCGGCATCCATCGAATATTCCGGCTTCCGCTTCCTCAATCGATCGATGGCAACGTTTGTCGTGATTCGATAGAGCCATGTTTTGAACTTATATTGCGCGTCATACGTATCGATTCGTGTATAGGCACGAATGAACGCCTCTTGGGCAGCGTCCTCTGCTTCGCCGCGATCATACAAAATTTTATAGGCGATTGCAAAGACGCCATCCTTGTATAGTTCTACCAGTTCGGCAAACGAATCGTGATTCCCCGCCCTCAATTCATCAACCAAACGGGTGGTCAGCCGTTCCATCAATCCACTTCCCCTCTCCGCTACACATGCGGTCATCTCTATATACGTCTTGATATTGAAATGGTTTCAAAAAAATCAAAAAAAGTTTCCATCCCCATTGTAGCAAACGGGTTTGGAAACTGTAAGGAAATCAGACGGTTTCGCCTTCCAATAACAGGTTTTCTTTAGATTTTATAATCGTTTCACATAAGCGATAGGCCAACTGAGCCGTCACGTCATCCCGGTCTAATGCCGGATTTAACTCGACGAGCTCTACTGCGATCAAGTCTTCTGCTTGCATCGCTTCTTTTAAAATCGCTTTGGCTTCGACTTCTGTTAAACCGCCGTCAACCGGTGTACCTGTTCCAGGAACGAGGGATGCATCGAGACTATCCATATCGAAACTGATATAAAAACGGTCTACTCGTTCACGAAGATAACTTAATGACTCTTTCATGATGACATCCACGCCACGCGTACGTACTTCTTCTACTGTAATGACTTTGATGCCGAGTCGATTGATTTCATTCATTTCTCCTTCATCGATATCACGCAGGGCAATATAAACTAAATGCTCTGGTGATAGCTTCGGATCACGTCCGCCCACTTCTGTCAGACGCACGTCGCCCATCCCCATCGCTGCCGCAAGTGGCATTCCGTGAATATTCCCCGATGGTGATGTTTCGCCTGTATTCAAGTCAGCGTGAGCATCCACCCAAATGACTCCATAAGGACCTGTTTGAGCCAATCCAGCAAGAGTACCGATTGCCATACTATGATCGCCCCCAACGATCAAAGGGAATCGATTTTCTGAAATCTCACGATGTACGACTTCTGCTAATTCCGTGACGGTATGCAGGACACCATCGACCCGTTTTAAATGTTCTTCATTTTCTCGAATTTCAGATTCCGGCAAGACACGAATCGTATGTTTGACCGTTCCTGTTGGAAGGAGTTGTTGCATCCCCATTTCATTTAACTTTGTCGGTCCTTGATCGACCCCTAATTTCCCCTGACCGTAACGCAGCGGCACGTGAATATATGACCATTGCATCGCCATTCCCCCTTTATACGCTTGATAGTTAAATTGTAAACGCCATCATTTGTTTGGTTCAACTCGGCAGAATGATGAATAAACATGCAAAAAGGCAGCCTGAATGGTGGCAGGCTGCCTTTCTCTGTACTCTCAATTGAATGGTTCATGGTTTTAGGCAAAAAAAAACTTAAGTCATCACTAACTTAAGAAAAAAACATATGGTGGAGCCTAGCGGGATCGAACCGCTGACCTCCTGCGTGCAAGGCAGGCGCTCTCCCAGCTGAGCTAAGGCCCCGAAACAGGGATAAGAATATGGAGCGGAAGACGGGATTCGAACCCGCGACCCCGACCTTGGCAAGGTCGTATTCTACCACTGAACTACTTCCGCAAAAAATGGTGAGCCATGCAGGGCTCGAACCTGCGACCCTCTGATTAAAAGTCAGATGCTCTACCAACTGAGCTAATGGCTCAAACCTGGTGGGGGGGGGCGGATTCGAACCGCCGAACCCGAAGGAGCGGATTTACAGTCCGCCGCGTTTAGCCACTTCGCTACCCCCCCGAGGAGTGCCGGCGAAAGGATTCGAACCCTCGACCCTCTGATTACAAGTCAGATGCTCTACCAACTGAGCTACACCGGCATATATAGGTTTGATGTAATAAATAAAGATGGTGGAGGATGACGGGATCGAACCGCCGACCCCCTGCTTGTAAGGCAGGTGCTCTCCCAGCTGAGCTAATCCTCCATATTGGTGACCCGTACGGGATTCGAACCCGTGTTACCGCCGTGAAAGGGCGGTGTCTTAACCGCTTGACCAACGGGCCTAAATTGGCTCCGCAAGTAGGATTTGAACCTACGACCTACCGGTTAACAGCCGGTTGCTCTACCACTGAGCTATTGCGGAACGATCTTGCCTGGCAACGTCCTATCCTCACAGGGGGAGATCCCCCAACTACTTTCGGCGCTGAGACGCTTAACTTCCGTGTTCGGCATGGGAAC